>RGVM01000054.1 GCA_010027295.1 Chitinophagia bacterium | reverse complement strand
GTCCTCCAACCACCCGATGGTCTCGATATCGAGGCCGTTGGTGGGCTCGTCCATGAGCAGGATGTCGGGATTGCCGAAGAGTGCTTGCGCCAGCAACACCCTGACCTTCAGGTTGGAGGGGATGTCGCGCATCAGGCTCCCCTGGTAGTTCTCCGTCACGCCGAGGTTGCTGAGCAGCGTGGCCGCATCACTCTCGGCAGAGTAGCCACCCATCTCACCGAACTCGCCCTCTAGCTCGCCGGCCCGGATGCCGTCCTCCTCGGAGAAATCTGCCTTGGCATATATGGCCTCGCGCTCCTGCATCACCTCCCACATGCGCTTGTGACCCATCAGCACCGTGTTGAGCACGGTGTGGTCGTCGAACTCGAACTGGTTCTGGCGCAATACGGCCATCCGCTCGCCGGGCGTCACCTCGACGCTGCCCTTGTTGGGCTCGATCTCCCCGCTCAGGATCTTCAGGAAGGTACTCTTCCCTGCACCGTTGGCGCCGATGACCCCGTAGCAGTTTCCGCGGGTGAAGTGTATGTTGACCTCGTCGAAGAGGACGCGCCTGCCGTAGGCGAGTGTGATGTTCTTGGCCGAAAGCATGTGGTCGGATTTATAAGCAAGGGACAGCCCGAGCGGCTGCAAAGGTACGGAAACACATACCAAAAGGGATGGCGAAACAGGGCTGTCGGCGAACGAAGGGCCAGGCCGTCAACCGCCGCGGGGACCGAATAGCAGGCTGCCGATGCGCACCATGCCGGAACCCTCGGCCACGGCGATGCGGTAGTCGCCGCTCATCCCCATCGAGAGCGTGTCGAAATCGGGGACACCCGCGAACCTGCCGGTCCGGAGTCGCTCGAACAGTCCGTTCAGTCCCCTGAACTCCTCCCGTACCAGCCCCTCGTCGTCGGTGAGGCTGGCCATGCCCATCAGCCCCCGGATGCGGACATTCGACAACCCACGGTCGTTGCCGGTCTCCTCCAGCAGGGCTTCCAGCTCGGCCTCGTCCAGACCGAACTTGCTCTCCTCCCGTGCAATGTGCATCTGCAGCAGACAGGACACATGGCGGCCGGCCATCCCGGCCTGCCGGTCGATCGCCTGCAGCAGCCGAAGGCTGTCGACCCCGTGCACCATGTAGACGAAGGGCACGATGAGTTTCACCTTGTTGGTCTGCAGATGCCCGATGAAATGCCAGCGTACGTCGTCAGGCAGGAGGGGGCGCTTCTGCACCAGCTCCTGGACGTAGTTCTCGCCGAAATCGCGCTGACCGTAATCGTAGAGGACTTTCACCGCCTCGGCGGACTGCGTCTTGGAGACCGCCACCAGCGTGACGCCTGATGCCTCCAATCCATCCTTCAAAGTCTGCCATGTGGTCCTGTCGACGGGCATGGCGCGAAGATACGCCGCGGCTTCGAATGCCCTTCCAGGATGGACGCAGCGACTAGCCCTTCAGCACCTGCCGCCCTATCACGATGCGCTGCACCTCGCTGGTACCCTCGTATATCTGGGTGATCTTGGCGTCGCGCATGAGACGCTCCACATGGTACTCCTTGACGTACCCGTACCCGCCGTGCACCTGCACGGCCTCCGTCGTCACCCACATGGCCGTCTCCGACGTGAAAACCTTGGCCATGGACGAGCTCATCGTGTAATCGAGACCGTTATCCTTCTCCCAGGCGGCCTTCAGGCACAGCAGCCTGGCAGCCTCTATGCGGGTGGCCATATCGGCCAGCTTGAACTGCACCGCCTGATGCTCCGAGATGGGCTTGCCGAAGGCGCTGCGCTGTTTCGAATAGGCAAGCGACAGCTCATAGGCCCCCGAAGCGATCCCCAGGGCCTGTGCGGCAATGCCGATGCGCCCGCCCGCCAGCGTCCGCATCGCAAACGTGAAGCCGAAGCCATCCTCCCCTATTCGGTTCTCCCGCGGCACCCGTACGTCGTTGAAGAGGATGCTGTGCGTATCGCTCCCTCGGATGCCCATCTTGTTCTCCTTGGCCCCCACCGTCACACCGGGCCAGTCCTTCTCGACGATGAAGACATTGATGCCGCGACTGCCCTTCGCCGGGTCGGTCTGGGCCATCACCAGGTAGACGGAGGCGGAAGACCCGTTCGTGATCCAGTTCTTCGTCCCGTTGAGGATGTAGTGGTCGCCCCTGTCCTCCGCCGTGGTACGCTGCGAAGTGGCATCGCTGCCCGCCTCGGGCTCGGAAAGCAGGAAGGCCCCGATGTAGAGCCGGCCGTCCTTTCGGCCCTGTGCCAGCGGCACCAGGTAGCGGCGCTTCTGCTCCTCCGTCCCGTAGGCCTCGAGACCCCATGCCACCAGGCTGTTGTTTACGCTCATGCAGACGCTCACGCTGGCATCGACCTTGCTGATCTCCTCCATCGCCAGCACGTAGCTCACGGTGTCCATCCCCGCCCCGCCGTAGTCAGGGCTCACCATCACGCCCATGAAGCCCAGCTCCGCCAGCTTCATCGCCTGGTCGTATGCGAAAGCCTGGCGCTCGTCCCTGTCGATCACGCCTGGCAGGCACTCATTACGAGCGAAATCTCTCGCCGCCTGCCGTATCATCTCCTGCTCCTCCGTCAATCGGAATTCCATGACTTGTCATTTTTACTCGGTGCCGGAAAAATCCTATACTAACAGTTGTTCGTATCAAGGTCGAAAAGAAACCGGGACGGGCCCGGTTCCATACATTGCCGCCCCTTGGGGCCGGGGTATCATTTTTTCCTGCCTATCGCGGAACCCATTCCGATGCCGTAGAAAATATGGCTGGAAGCGTTACCGGATACCGGAAAGCGGTACTGCGACTGGAAGTTCAGATACACCTCGTCGAAGAGGTTCACCTGCAGACCCAAACCGACGGGGGCATAGGCGGAGAAATACCCGTTCCATGCCGATACGCCGGCACCCAGGGATATGTAGGGGGACACAAGGTATGCATCCGAGAGGAGCTTGGCTTGCAGGCTCACGTCGGACTCGAGCATTGTCTTGGCCGTCGAGGCGTTGGGGACGCGGTTGCCGGGCCGGGGATAGTCGAGGCTGGTCATGCCCAGGCGCACCATCACGTCGAGGTTGTCGAAAATTCCCTTGGCGTAGGACAGGGCGAAGCCGGGATTCATGTTGCGGCTCTTCGCCCAGCTGCCCGACTCGAGGATGGCGCTGAGGCTCGACTTCTGAAAGTCAGACACGGTGCCGAAATCGTGCATGGTGAAGGAGACACCCACGACCTGACCCTTCTTCTTTGCTTTGCCGGGCTGGGCCTGGGCTGCCGCGAAGAGGCAGAACGCGGATATAAGGATGTAAAACTTCTTCATAAGCGGCGATTTTTTGTGCCGGGTGCAAAAGTAAGGGACACCTGCGAAATAGGAAAGATTTCCTCATATCCAAAAGGGGATTCCGCATCCTACCCGGATAATGAATGAATCAAGACGATACAAACTTCCCCGCCCAAGAATAACCTGATACCATGTCCAGGGCACTGGAAACATCTGCTTGTACCAACCGCCCGAAAACGGACAAGAGAAAAAAACGGAATAGGAATGTTTTTTTCCCGCGAGGGGGCGAGGGATAAACGATTGTCCCTGAGGGAGAACGGGCATAATTTGCTGCATGCTCCAGTCCGATGATTTCTCGAGGGAGAAATGGGAGGAAGTAACCTGGCGGATTGTCTCGGCGACATACGTCAGCGGATACATCCTCTCAGAATGCCTGCCGCCACCGATGTACTTCGACTGGCTGATGGAACGGATGGAACGGGCGTCCGTCGTCAACATCCGAATGGAGAATGCCGTCGGAGAGGACGGATCGCTCCTGTGGAAGCTCACTATTCGGCAGGCGAAGCCCGATTCCCGGGCAAGTCACTGAGCCAGATCCGGCATCTTTCCCAACCGGCAGCAGCCCATGCGCGTCACCTGTCAACGGCCGAGGCCAGACGCCACGGATCGGCGGCCTTCAGCGCCGCCCGAGATCCGGTACCAGGCGTGCGACCTGGCAGGGATACGTACCTGCAGCTCGAACGTGTATTCCCTGTCGAGGCGCTTCGGTCGGATGGGCCCCTCTCCCTCGGAAACCCAGGCAGTGTCCTTCAGCCCGGTATAGTAGGCCGGCACCCTCACGACACGGCTGATGGTGCTGTCCAGCGGATTGTATAGCATCATCAGTCCGCAGGTGGGGCGTGAGGGATCCACATGCAAGATCCCGTCCCAATCGCGTCCGTCGGCGCGGCGCAGGTGAATGATGTCGGCATTCAGGATGCCGCGGTATTTCCGGTACCAGGCCAGCGTGCCCGACACCATGGAGCGTGTGGCTTCCGTATCGAAGATCCTGGGGCCCCTGTAGCAGGCCTGCACGCCGGCGCCGTAGTACTGTACCATCAGCTCGCGATAATCTTCCAGGTGCTCGGAGAGGGGCTCCAGGACAGCCTCCGGACCACCGCCCTGGTAACGGACGAGCGGGACGAATCCCCATCCCATCGACGGCGTCTTCTCCCAGGTGCCGTCGTATATGTTCTGCCGGTTGAGGATGCGCTGCTGCTCGCGAGACAGTGAGAAGTTAGTCTCCCGATAGCCGATGGCGATCTTGTTGGTGCCGTCTAGGAAGTACCAATCGGGCGCATTGATGTATATGCCACGGGCCAGCATCCAACGGTAGAGGCCCTTCTGCAGCTCCATCTGCCGCCACTGCGAATCCCCCAGTCCTTCGTGGCCGGGATGCGTCCGGGATGCGCAGACGTCGCCCGGATAGGGTCCGTCGTTCTCGAAGAGGTCGAAGCCGGTATGGATGAAGAAGTCGCGCAGCTTCCCGAGGTAGGCGAGTCCCCAGCGGCTGCCCATGCAGGGTGCGTGGCCGAAGAAGGCCGCCGCGTCGGGCTTGCCCGTGATAGGGTCAATCACGTCGTCCTCGTCGCTGATGCGGCGGGAACTGAACAGCGAATAGCCGCCAATCAGGATCTTCCGGGCATGAGCGTAGCCGGCCAGCGCCTTCCAGCGGTCAAGGTTCGCCCGCGTGGTGTCCTCCATGTTAAGGTGGCTGCCGAAACTCAGGATCACAGCCTCGTAACCCGTGGCGACACACTGGTCGACGGCACGCCTGACCTCCTCGTCGCTCCGGCTCACCAGGTGCATGAAGACAGGGTTCTCGGTGACCCAGGGCGCGATGCATCGGTACATCTTCCGGATCGCGAGGCCGCGGCGCTCCCGGTCATACCCGTCCATGAGCAACTCGCAGGTCCGGGCCGAGACGAAGGACTCTCCCGGCCTGAGCCTCACAGAGACGACCTTCTCGGGATACACTTCCAGGATGCAGGGCGTCTGGTAATTGTAGTTGACCTGCGAGGTGTAGAGGCTGTCGATCCTCCAATGGGTCGTCTGGTCGCTGATGTCGTACCGCATCGCATTGTTGAAGGCGTAGTTGGTTTCGACGTAAATCCCGTGCTGCTTCTTCATCTGTTCCGGACTACCCACCACCGCGCTCTCCTCCTCCACCAGTGCCAGCACCTCGTGTACGGGCTTCCCGATGACGACGTCAGCGCCACCGGGGTTCCGCACTTCCATCCACTTCACCATCAGCGGGATTCCGTCGTGCAGCTCATAGTGGACAGTGACGAGCAATCCCTTCGCCTCGGCGGCAGGACATCCGTAGTCGAACGACAGCGTGATGCCGGAAGGACGCCTTATCCCGCCATAGTAGCCGATCCAGGCGCGGTCGGTACCGGGGGCGGTCCATCCCAGCATCTCGGCCCTGGACGGACGCTGCACGTCCGCGATGCGGCCGACGCGGACCCCCGTGAGCCGGAAATCCCCCTCCGAAGCCGTCAGCCCGTCCAACCATCCGGGCAACAGGTAGGCCCGCTCACGGACGCCCTGCAGTCCCCCGATGCGGAACTCCCTCCCATCGATGGTGAGACGGGCCTCTGCGGATACGGACCTCAGCAGCTGCTGCCCGTTCACAAGGTTGGTGAGGTCGGTACAGGCCACGTTCGGGCGGATTCGGAAGACGCGCTTCACCAGTCCGTTGCAGAGGATGATGTCGCGCCCGTCTTGACTCCGGTAGGCGCCGGCACGGGCATCGACTTCACCCAGCAGCCAGTCGCCCCGAGGCCTGGCAGCCCTGGACAAATCCCACAACGGCAGCCCCTCAACGCCCTGCTGGGAATGCCCCGGGAACGATGCGAACACACCGACAATAGATAGGAAAAGGAATAGAAGCCTCATGGAACAGGGAATTTCAATGTGTCGGAAAGAATATGAATTTAGGCCATTCCACTACGTGACCGCGCATGTTCCGCCAAGGATACCTCCGGGAAAGATGCGAACTGCCGATGACCGGAAGAAGGCTGTCTCACACCGGAGGAAGGAGATGGCAATCCGATAGCCGAATCCTCAGGCCCATCACGGTTCCGGGTACAAGGTACCCATGTGTGACGTGAATCCTCAACCTGTCAGTCCCCACCCTCAACAGCGCCTGATGGAAGGGGCCCATGAAGCGGAGCTCCTCCACCACCGCATCGACATGGCCCAGCCCGGGGGCGACGACCTCCCACGAGGAAGGCCGCACCAGCAGCCTGCCTCCAACGGCACCCCCCGGCACCCGCTCCAGCAAGTCATGTGCTGTCAGGACGTCATATGTGCCCAAGAGGCCCGCCACATCCTCGTCCAGCGGGTGAAAGTAGAGGTCGCGGGGCCTCCCCGACTGTACCAACCGGCCCTCTCGCATGACGAGGAGGCGTTCGGCCCAAGACAGGATGTCGGCGCCTTCGTGCAGCACCATCAGGCAGGAGATGCCGATACGCTGCTGAAGGTCGAGGAGCACCTCCTTCAGGATCTCCTTGTGCACGGCGTCGAGGTTGGAGAATGGCTCGTCGAGGATGAGCAGACGCGGGTCGGTGACGAGGGCCCTGGCGAGCGCGATGCGCTGTCGTTCGCCCCCCGAGAGCTGGTGGGTCCATCGAGGCAGATAGGGCCCTATCCGACAGGCCTCGTAGATGGCATCCGACTCGTTGGGCGGGACGAGGCTCCAGGCGGCCAGCTCGTCCGACACCCGGTAGTTCTTCCTGAGCTCGAAATGCTGCCCCAGATAGGCGATGCCCGGATGTCCGGGTACCAGTGTTTCAAGAGGGCCTCGTACCCTTCGCCCTTCGAAGCGCACCGTCCCCGCATCCGGCTGCTCCAGTCCGGATACCATCCGCATGAGCGTCGACTTCCCCGATCCGGAGGCTCCGGCCACCGCGAGGCGCTCGCCACGGTCCATCCGCAGCGAGACACCATCGACGACAGTCCTGTCGCCATGCCTCCTGCAAAGTCCCTCGGCTGAGAGCCATCCGCCATCTGTCTCTTTACCCATGCTGCGTGCATCACGAAAGTAAACCAATACCTGCGGACAGATCCCATGCACATCCCTTCACATGCGGTGCCTACACCGCGCGAAATACATATCTTCCCGCAAATAGAGCCACCCATGAAGCAATATCTGCTGTCCGCCCTAGTCCTGCTATGCCTCTTGACACACCGACCCTTGGCACAGACCCGCAATGACACCGCCATGGACCGGTTCATCGACTCGCTCATGCGGCGCATGACGCTCGACGAGAAGATCGGACAACTCAACCTCCCCGTCTCCGGCGACATCGTCACCGGTCAGGCATCGAGCTCCGACATCGCAGGGAAGGTACGGCAGGGCAAGGTGGGCGGACTCTTCAACATCCGCGGGCTCGACAAGATACGCGCCATCCAGGAGGTGGCCGTGAAGGAGAGCCGCCTGGGCATCCCCCTGCTCTTCGGCATGGACGTCATCCACGGCTACAACACCATCTTCCCCATCCCCCTCGGCCTCACCGCCAGCTGGGACATGGCCCTTGTCGAACAGAGCGCCCGCATCGCAGCCACAGAGGCCACCGCGGAAGGCATCTGCTGGAACTTCTCCCCCATGGCCGACATCAGCCGAGACCCCCGCTGGGGACGCGTCTCAGAAGGCTGCGGCGAGGATCCCCTCCTCGGCTCCGAGGTCACCCGCGCCCTGGTGCGCGGCTACCAGGGGAAGGATCTCTCCCGCAACAACACCATGATGGCCACCGTCAAGCACTTCGCCCTCTACGGCGCCTCGGAGGCCGGCCTCGACTACAATACCACCGACATGAGCCGCATCCGCATGTTCAACGAATACATGCCCCCCTACAAGGCCGCCGTGGAAGAGGGTGTGGGCAGCGTCATGAGCTCCTTCAACGAGGTCGACGGCATCCCAGCCACCGGCAACCGCTGGCTGCTCACGGATGTCCTCCGCAAGATGTGGGGCTTCAAGGGCATGACCGTCTCCGACTACACCTCCATCAATGAGATGACCAACCACGGCATGGGTGACCTGAAGACCGTCTCTGCCCTGGCCCTCAACGCGGGCCTCGACATGGACATGGTTGGGGAGGGATTCCTCAACACCCTGAAGGCGTCCCTCAAGGACGGCTCCGTCAAGGCCGCCCGCATCGACGAGGCCTGCCGCCGCATCCTCGTCGCCAAATACCGCCTGGGGCTGTTCTCCGACCCCTTCCGGTACTGCGACCCCGTCCGTTCCCGGAACGAAGTCTTCTCCCAGGCGCATCGCGACATCTCGCGGCGCATAGCCGCGGAAAGCTTCGTGCTCCTCCGCAACCGCGGCGGCATCCTCCCCCTTCGCAAGGGCGGTACCATCGCACTCGTCGGCCCCCTCGCCGACAACGCCGAGAACATGCCCGGCACCTGGAGCGTGGCGGCCGACCACGGTCGCTCCGTGACCGTGCTGGCCGGACTCAAGTCCGCCCTCGGACAACAGGGGCGCGTCATCACCGCCCGCGGCTCCAACCTCGACTACGACAGCCTCTTCGAACAGCGGGCCGGCATGTTCGGGAAGTCGCTGCGGCACGACCCCCGTCCTTCGTCCGAACTCATCCGGGAGGCCGTAGAGACAGCCATGAAGGCCGACGTGGTGGTGGCCGCCGTCGGCGAATCGGCAGAGATGTCGGGCGAGAGCTCAAGCCGCTCCGACATATCCATCCCCAAGGCGCAGCAGGACCTCCTGAAGGCCCTCCTCGCCACAGGAAAGCCCGTCGTCATGGTTCTCTTCACCGGCCGGCCCCTCGCCATGAAATGGGAGGACGAGAACGTCCCTGCCATCCTCAACGTCTGGTTCCCGGGCACCGAAGCGGGCCATGCCCTGGCCGACGTGCTCTTCGGCGACGTGAACCCCTCCGGCAAGCTGCCCTCCACCTTCCCTCAGAACCTAGGCCAGGTACCCCTCTACTACAACCAGAAGATGTCGGGCAGGCCACCGGCGGAGAACAACTGGTTCCAGAAGTTCGCCAAGAACTACCTCGACGTGACCAACGACCCCCTCTACCCCTTCGGATACGGCCTCAGCTACACGAGCTTTGCCTACGGTGAGCCCGTCGTAAGCACGATAAGCCCGAAGGGCAACCAGCAGCTCACCCTCACGGTGGATGTCAGCAATACGGGCGCAAGGGCCGGGAAGGAGGTCGTGCAACTCTACATACGCGACAGGGTGGGCCGCGTCACCAGGCCTGTAAAGGAACTCAAGGCCTTCCGGAAGATATCCCTGGAGGCGGGCGAGAGAAAGAGCGTGCGCTTCGACATCACCCCCGAAGACCTCAAGTTCTACGACAACGAACTGAAGTACGACTGGGAGCCCGGCGAGTTCGACATCATGGTGGGCGGCAACTCCCGGGATGTGAAAAAGGTCACGGTGAACTGGTCGAAATGAGGACCCGGCACTGGGATGGCCTCCTGCCGGCAAGCCCCATGGGGTTTTGAGAACCACCCGGAGTTCTCAGATCCCCCCCCGGTTCTGAGAACCACTAGTAGTTTCGAGAACCCATACCGGTTTTGAGGACCGCCAGG
>RGVM01000530.1 GCA_010027295.1 Chitinophagia bacterium | reverse complement strand
TTAGAACTAATAATAAACCTTATCCTATACCAATGGTTCTTACCCCGGGATATTTAGAGGTCGCCGAGGTACTGGACATTAGGCTTAAGCCGAAGGATAAGTGACTGTTCCTTGTCTATGGTCAGGCGCAGTTCTTTGGTTCCAAAATCAATTCCGTCGAGTTCAGTCAAGGGAACGTTCTTTCACTTTTTTTTAAAAAGAGATGTGGGTACATGCAGGTCTCTGCTTGTTCATGTCCATGATTCAAAATGGAGGAGACGGTTCTGAAATCTCTTGGGTAACGGCCGTCTGTATGGGGAACAAAATTTCTCTGCCATCGTACAAGATCTAAGTGCATGTGCTATGTATTTTCAACAAGGGAAAGCCAGATTCATGCAATTTACATTATGTACAATCCTTCATCCTGAGGCTGCTTGAGAAATTACTCATCTGAATTCGGGTGGCTGACTCAAAGTGAATCAGAACATTCGGTGCAAAGACGTTTAAGCACGCTCTGTTCATCTGCTTTTTGCCGGGCTCCTTTTTTTGCTTTCCTTTGCCGCCTGATCCGACTTTGCTACCCAACCATCTTGTGTTGAAGGCAATGTAGAAACCGACTGCTCCATGCGTCTACTCCGCTCCCTCTATGTCCAGGTGCTCATAGGCATCATCCTCGGCGTGGCTGTCGGTGCGGCCTTCCCAGGTTTCGCCCCCACCGCCAAGCTGATAAGTGAGACCTTCATCAACATGATCAGGATGGTCATCGCGCCCGTGATCTTCCTGACCATCGTCGCGGGCATCTCAGGGGCAGGCGATCTGAAGCAGGTGGGCCGCATCGGTTTGAAGTCTATCATCTACTTCGAGGTCGTCACCACCCTGGCACTAGTCATAGGACTTTTCGTGGCCAATACGGTACAGCCCGGCATGGGCATCGACATCTCCTCCTTCCATGAGGATGCCCAGGTCACCAAGTTCAAGGGCCAGGCCGAGGAGATGGACTGGGGTGCCTTCTTCGCCCATATCGTGCCTTCCAACGTCTTCGACGCCTTCGCGAAGGGAGACATCCTGCAGGTGCTGTTCTTCAGCGTACTATTCGCCATCGGCCTCAAGATGATGGGGCATGCGGGCCAGGGCATCCGAAACTCCTTCGAGCAGATCAACAAGGCCCTCTTCAACGTCCTGCACATCGTGATGCGGGTGAGTCCCGTCGGCGCCTTCGGCGGGATGGCCTACACCATCGGAAAGTTCGGCTTCGGCACGCTGGTGTTGCTTGGAAAGCTGATGCTGACCTTCTATATCACGGGCATTCTCTTCGTATTCGTCGTGCTGGCCATCGTCTGCCGCCTCTACGGTCTACGCCTCTGGCGCCTATTGGTGTATATCCGCGACGAGATATTCATCGTCCTGATGACGAAGGCGGGCTGCGAGAAGGAGGTGGTGGGCATCGTCGTGCCCGCCGGCTACAGCTTCAACCTCGACGGCACCACCATCTACCTGAGCATGGGGGCCATCTTCCTCGCACAGGTCTTCGGGATAGACCTCACGCTCGGACAACAACTGACCATTGTCGGCGTACTGCTTGTGACGAGCAAGGGCGCCGCTGGCGTCACCGGCAGCGGCTTCCTGGTGCTGGCCTCCACCCTGTCCGTCCTGAAGGTCGTACCCATCGAGGGACTGGCCATCCTCATCGGCGTCGACCGCTTCATGAGCGAGGGCCGCGCCATCGTCAATTTCATAGGCAACACCGTTGCCACCGCCGTCATCGCACGGATGGAAGGCCGACTCGACATGTCCGACTACAAAAGGACGGTCGGCTGAGGGCGTCCACATACCTGAAGACCGGTCTCTAGCGTTATATGCCGTATGACGGCGAAACACCACAATAACAATCATTCCATGTTGAACAGGAACACGAACGACCCCGCACTCCTTGGGAGGTGGGTCGAGGAGATGGCGGCACATTTCAGCCCTGATCGCATACACTGGTGCGATGGATCCCAGCGGGAATACGACGAGATGTGCCACCTGCTGGTGGAGAAGGGAACTTTCATACCCCTGAACCCCGAAAAGCGGCCCGGCAGCTTCGCCTGCTTCAGCGATCCCAGCGACGTGGCGCGCGTGGAGGACCGCACTTTCATCTGCTGCCGCCGCAAGCAGGACGCCGGACCCACCAACAACTGGATGGACCCGCTGGAGATGAAGAACATCCTCACCGACCTCACCCGTGGTGCCATGGCCGG
>RGVM01000529.1 GCA_010027295.1 Chitinophagia bacterium | reverse complement strand
GGAAAGGTGACCGATACAAAGGGGGAACCCCTTATCGGCGCCAGTATCTTGGTCGTGAAGACTACGGTCGGAACGGTTACAGACCTGGACGGGGCCTTTTCCCTCGAGCTTCCCGCCGGAAGCAACGTGATTTCCGTAAGCTACACGGGCTTCGCCTCCAAAGAGGTCGAAGTAGGCAACCAATCGGTCATCAACGTACAGTTGGAAGAAGGCGAGGTGCTCCAGGAAGTCATCGTCACCGCCCTGGGCATCCAGAAGCAGCCCCGGGAAGTGGGCTTCTCCGTAGCCCAAATCAAAGGCGAAGACCTGACCCAGGCCAAAGTAAACCGCCTGCAGAACGGCCTCGTGGGCAAAGTATCCGGCTTGAACGTCTCGACGGTCAATAACGGTATCGGTGCCGACACCCGGATCGTCCTCCGCGGTATCCGCTCCCTCACGGGCAACAACCAGGCCCTGCTCGTAGTGGACGGCACCCCGATGCCGCTCGGCTTCATCAGCTCCATCAACCCCAACGACGTCGAAAACGTCAACGTACTGAAAGGGGCTAACGCAGCTACCCTCTACGGCCCGGAAGGGGTGAACGGGGTTATCGTGGTGACCACGAAAAAAGGCGGCGCCTCCGCCCGCCCGCAAATCACCATCGGCAACTCTACCTTGTTCGAAAAGGTATCCTTCATGCCGGAATTCCAGACGCGCTTCGGCTCGGGCTCCTCGACCAACGCCTTCGGCGACGGTATCTACGACCCGATCGAGAACCAGTCCTGGGGCACGGAATTCGATGGCAAAATGATCCAGGTCGGCCAGGTGACGGAAGACGGCAAGGTGCAGGAAATCCCATACACCTACCTCCCCGATGAAAAATTTAACTTCTGGGACATCGGCCAGAACATCCAGAACGACGTCTCCGTCCGCACCGGCGACAAGAATTCCAACTTCTTCTTCTCCGTGCAGAACGTGGGCATCAAAGCCACCATGCCCAGCGACCAGAGCAACCGCACCACCGTGCGCCTCAACGCAGGAAAGACGATGGGCATCTTCAACGTGGGGATGAACTTCGGCTACGCCCAGACGAACACCGACCGCACCACCTCGGGCAACGTCTATTGGCACGTCGTCAACTCACCGGGCAACATCCCGATCACAGCGTACAAAGACCACCTCAACGATTACTGGTCCAACGTGAACAACTACTTCAACGACTACTACCCGAACCCCTACGCCACTATCTACAACTATCGCCAGGACAACCGCAACGACGATTTCTTCGGCAACGTCGTGCTCGGCCTCAAACCGACCAAGTGGTTGAACATCACCAACCGCCTCGGCTATAACATGAACTCCTACTTCGAGCACAACATCAACCGCAATATTGTGTACTCGGATTACGCCATCCACCACCGCTCCTTTGCCAGCTCCGGCGAGCAAAAGGCCTCGGTATCGGATTACAACTACTTCTACACGCGCCTGAACAACGAGCTCGTGGCCACCACCGAACACAACGTGGGCAAACTGAACGTCAAGGGCCTCCTCGGCAACCTGACGCGCCAGACCTTCTCCAAAGGTACCTTCGTGTCGGGCAGCAACCTCGTCATCCCGACCTTGTTCAACGTAGCCAACCGCACGGGCGAGCCGGGCGCTTCCTCTACGTTCTCCGATTCGCGCCTCTCCTCCGTGTTCGGAAGCTTGACCCTGGGGTACAACAACTACTTCTTCGTCGAACTGACGGGCCGCAACGACTGGGACAGCCGCCTTCCGGTGAACGACCGCTCCTACTTCTACCCGGGCGCCAGCGCTTCCTTGATCGTGACCGACCTCATCCCCGCCCTCGGCGAAGGCAAACTGCTCAGCTCCCTCAAGCTGAAAGGCGCATACGCCAGCACGGGTAACGTAAACGTCGGTACCTACTCGCTGGAGTCCACGTTCTCCCAGGCTGGCGGTTTCCCCTACGGTGCCCTGCCCGGCTTCACGGCAGACAACAACATCAACAACCCTGCTATCCGCCCGGAAGTCGTCAACTCCCTGGAGTTCGGCGCCGAGTTCGCGTTCTTCAACAACAACGTGCTCTTCGACGTGGCCTACTACAACCAGAACAACAACGACCAGGTCATCCCGGTCAGCATCTCCAACTCGACGGGCTTTTCCTCCGCCCTGCTCAACGCCGCCGAGTTCAACAACTGGGGCTGGGAGTTCGACCTCAAGTTCCTGCCGCTGGTCCGCGCA
>RGVM01000528.1 GCA_010027295.1 Chitinophagia bacterium | reverse complement strand
ATGTCCGAGCAGGTCGACCGACACGGTGAAGGCAGTCTCGTGCAGGGCCGTGTTGTTGTTCACCATAAGCTCCAGTCCGAGTTCCTCGCAACGATCCTCGGGCAGTGCCGCGCAGATGAGTCCTCGACCATGCTTGCTCATGAAATTGATCACCTCGGGCGTGACATGCCTGGCTGCAATGATGAAGTCACCTTCGTTTTCGCGATCCTCGTCATCGACGACGATGACCATCCGGCCGTTCCGGATATCCTCGATGGCACGAATGATGCTGTCAGGCATGTAGTCGGATTTTTTGCAAAGGTAGCCCGCATGGGGAAGAATGGTAGCCGGAAAGAAGAAGGCCGCCCGGGTGGGGCGGCCTTCCATAGATATCCATCCTTGTGAAATAAATAGCCATCTGTACCCGCTCGAGTGGGAGTCGTCGAGTCTACAACGACGGGGCCGAGGCCAATCGTATGATCCTAGCATGTTGCGATAGGTGAACCGCGGCGTGAGGGTGTTGGTGGCGGTGTTGACGCGGTAGCCCTCCATGCTGATCAGGGAGAAGGCGTCGACGCCGGGGGTCACGTAGATGCGGCCCCACTCGCGGTTCAGGAAGTTGGTGAAGTTGAACATGTCGAAGATGACGGAGACCTTGTGGCTGTTCTTTCCACGGCCGAGGTTGAGGTCCTGCTGGATGCGCATGTCGACGACATGGCTGAAGGGCAGGTTGGCCCCGTTGCGCTCGACGAACTGGCCGCGGCGACGGCTGAGGTATTTGTCGGCGCTGATGTATGCGTCAAACCTCTCCCACTGCTGGGCGACGGTGACGGTCGAAGTGCCTGAGGTGTAAGCCTCGGCGAAGCGAGCCCAGTCGGCGAAATCCTTCGGCACGTAGATGAGGTCGGTCGTCTCGGCATTGCCGCCGTTCTGGTCGTAGATCATGCTACGGCTGTACACATAGGAGTAGGGCGTTCCCGACTGACCGTTGTAGAACAGGGTGAGCGTGGTCCCCAGGAATTTGCCGAGGTAGGTGACCTTCTTCGACACATAGGCGTTGATGCGATGGAGCTGGGCGAAGTCGGAGCGGCTGCGCTGGATATTGTTGCGGCCGTTGCGGGCTTCGACGAACCTCCACTGGGAGTTATTCTGGGAACTCGTACCGTCGAACAGGGTGTAGGAGTCACCCCAGCCGTAGGTGGCGTTGAAGTTCCAGCCGTTGAGCGTGGACTTGTCGATCGAGAAGGTCCAGTTGTAGGAGAAGCCCTTCTTGCCGGTGCCGTTCGCCACGACGAAGATGCCGGTGCTGTAGGGGTTCTGGATGCCGGCGGTGTTCGGGTCGAAGTCGAGGCGGGAATAGCTGCCGACGGTGCTGCCTGTGATGGGCAGATAGACATCCTGGCCGAGGTCGTTCTTGGCCCTGGGCGTGGAGAAGGCATTCAGATAGACGACCTCGTTGAGGTGGTACTGGTAGAGGAAGTCGCTGGACATCTTCCAACCCTTTCCGAAGGTCCTGTCGAATCCGAAGGAGGTCTTCAGTACCTTGGGCAGTTTGAGGTCCTTGGCCATGAGGTCGATCTGGCCTGAGGGGGTGGCCACGGTCACGCCAAGGTCAGTGGGCTGGTACTGGTTGAAGGGATCGGGGCGGAACGTGATGTTGGGGTTGTTGACGTTGATGCCGCCGATGTTAACGCCGGTGTTGTTGAAGGCGCCGCCGGGCCATACGAGCGGGAGGCGGCCGGTGAAGACGCCGGCGCCGCCGCGGATCTTGAAGCCCTTTTCGGGCTCGTAGATGAAGCCGATGCGGGGGGCGATGTGCACCTGCGCGTCGGGCTTCTGACCGGAGCGGGCTCCCTTCATGTCCCAGAAGCTGCTGAGGACGGGGAGGGCGGTGTTGTTGAAGTAGTTGTCGGTGTTGGGCGTGGTGAGGAAGTCGAAATAGTCCACCCGCACGCCGTAGTTCAGCTCGAGCTTGTCGTTCACCTGCCACTGGTCACCGGCGAATACGGCGGCCCTGACGCTGTTGAACTTGGCGGCGGCGGCGCTGCCGTCACCGACGATCTTGTCCACCAGCGAGAAGGAACGGGTGTAGTTGAAGGGCCTCAGGTCCTGCAGCCAGTGGTTGACGAAGTTGTAGGTGTAGGTGCCGTAGTTGTCGCGCACGAACAGGTTGTAGGACTTGCTGTACTCGGCGTCGATGCCGGCCTTCAGCTGGTGGTCGCCCAGGTTGTAGCGGAACTC
>RGVM01000527.1 GCA_010027295.1 Chitinophagia bacterium | reverse complement strand
AGCATCCGGCGGAGGACGAACCTGCAGGTATACCTCACCCCTTCTGTGAGCTACCGGAACCTCATCGGGCAGGCTACCCGCTCCAATTACACGTTCTCCAACGGCTATTCCCCCAACGCCGGCTTCGGCGCTCCCACCGATGTGAACGACGCCGTCACCCATCGCCCGGGCATCGGACTGGAAGCGGGTGCTACAGTGCAGTACACCCTCACCCGTTCACTGCGGGTGAAGACTGGCCTCCAGTTCAACCTCACCAACTACGACATCGAAGCCTACAGTTACGCCCCGGAAATGGCCCCCCTCAGCGCTGCAAGGGGTGGGGGGACCACCATCCAATCCCTCTCGTATTTCCGTAACGCCACTGGCTTCAGCCGAACCTGGCTTCGCAACTCCCACTTCATGGTCTCCATGCCCGTGGGACTCGAATACACCGTGGCATCCAACCGGAAACTCTCCTTCACCGTGGCATCCACCCTGCAGCCCACCTACATGCTGCGTAACCGGTCCTACCTCATCTCCACCAACCTCAAGAACTACGCCGAGGAGCCATCCCTCTACCGCAAGTGGAACCTCAACGCCGGAGCCGAGGCATACCTCAGCATGAACAGCGGCTCCTACCGCTGGGTCATGGGACCGCAGATCCGCTACCAGCTGCTGTCGAGCTACAAGCAGGACTACCCCATCCAGGAACACCTCGTCGACTTCGGCTTCAAGATCGGCGTCCAGAAGACGATTCACTGACAGCCCTGATTTGGGACGCCCCCGCGACTTCGGTAATTTTGCAGGATGCGTAACCTCATCCTAGCCGGTATCACCCTCCACGCCCTGTATGCATGCCATGAAAGGCGGACGGACATGGTGCCGGCCTCCGATAGGAAAAGCCTATTCCTCCCAGCCACCAGCTTCATAGCGACCGAACTGACAAGCATCGACAGCCTACCCGTGGCCGTGCTGAGGTATCGGACATCCTGGCAGGGCAATGACACGGGCATCGTGGCGAAACCCATCTTCCGAAAGCTCATGGAAGGCTGGTTCGGAAAGGAATTCGCAGAAGCCCCTCTCCACGCCGACTACCGAAGGAAGATCTTCCTCGACGCCACACTCGGTCGCGTGACCATCACCTGCGACACCGAAGACGAGGCCGCCCCCATCCGAAGGGTCGACATCCTCATGGACCCCGAAACGGAAGCCATCCGCAGCCTGTACGTGGAAAAAGTATCGTACACACTGGATGGGGGAATCATCCAGAAACTCTACTGGAGCGCCGGACGGCAATGCCGGATCTCCAAGACAACCGCAGACGGACAACCGACCGGACATTCCGAGGACATCACCTATGCCTGGGGCACCGTTCAGCCTTGACCAAGCTTACCACCTCCTTACCCGCATGACACCGGACACCTTCAAGGATTGGCAGAAGGGACTCCCCGAACAGCCCGGCGTCTACCGCTACTACGACGCTGAAGGCAGGCTACTCTACGTCGGCAAAGCAAAGAACATCCGAAAAAGAGTCTCCTCCTACTTCACCTCCGGCCGCAACACACGCAAGACAGCCGAACTCGTTCGCCGCATCCAAAGGATGGAGTTCACGATCACAGGTTCCGAACAGGACGCCCTGCTGCTTGAAAACTCCCTCATCAAGGAGTTCCAGCCCCGGTTTAACATAGACCTCAAGGATGACAAGACCTACCCCTATATCGTTATCCGTAACGAGGATTTCCCTCGCGTCTTCCTCACCCGACGCATGATCCGCGACGGCTCAGAATACCTGGGACCCTTTACCTCCTCCGGCAAGGTCAGAGAACTGCTTGGATTCATCCGGCAGCACGTCCAGATACGCACCTGCAAGCTCAACCTCTCCCCGAAGCAGGTGGCCAAGGGCAACTACCGGCCCTGCCTGGAATACCAGCTGGGCAATTGTAAGGCACCTTGCGCCGGACTGCAAACATCGCAGGACTACGAGGAAGGGCTATCGCGCCTGAGGGGCCTGCTCAAAGGCAATCTCGGGCCCGTGATGCAACACTACAAGGCAGAGATGCGTCGGCATGCCGAGAGCCTCGACTTCGAGGCCGCCGAACAGCTCCGACGGAAGATCGAGCACCTGAAGACATACTCCGCCAAGTCGCCTGTCATGAATCCCAGGCTGGGAGACATCGATGTCTTCAGCATGGCCGACGACGACGACAGGGTCTTCGTCAACCTTCTCATGGTGCGTAACGG
>RGVM01000526.1 GCA_010027295.1 Chitinophagia bacterium | reverse complement strand
ATGCAATGGGGTGCAAAGGTAGGGGTTTCCGGGGAATCCTCCAAAGGTGTGGGGCGGCGGTCAGCTGCGCATGTTCTCGTACTGGAGGGGGAGGCCCAGGTCGGCGCCGCGGCAGAGTTGGATGACGGACTGGAGGTCATCTATCTTCTTGCCGGTGACGCGGACCATATCGTCCATGATCTGGGCCTGC
The DNA here is from genome assembly GCA_010027295.1 of Chitinophagia bacterium. GTDB lineage: Bacteria > Bacteroidota > Bacteroidia > Chitinophagales > Chitinophagaceae > Pollutibacter. Next base: position 2,034 of record RGVM01000526.1, on the reverse strand, counting down.
ACTTTGAGGCCGGAGTCCTTGATGAGTTTGACGACCTTCTTGGCGTCTTCCTGTTTGAGGCCGTTGCGGACCTGCACGTCCTGTTTGACCGTCTTGCCGGAGGGGTACGAGTCCTTGGACAGGTCGAAGGCTTCGGGGGAGATGCCCTGCTTGTTGGCGCGGCTTATGAGCACGTCGATGAGCTGCCGCATCTTCATGTCGTCGGCGGTGGTGAGGGAGAGCTTGTATTCCTTCTTGTCGAGGTCTATCTCGACGGGCGAGTCCTTGAAGTCGAATCGGTTGGTGATCTCCTTGCGGGTGACGTTGACGGCGTTGTCGAGCAGTTGGGCGTCGACCTTGGAGACGATGTCGAAGCTGGGCATGGCGGCAAGGTTTTTACTATGTGATGGTATGTTCTACGGCGGATATCGATGGTAATGGGCCTAATGTATCTACACGGACGAGGTCCTGGACTGCCGCCACCAGAGCAGGCTGCCGGCGAGGACGAGGCCGACGGCGATGAGTTCCGCCTGGGTGGGGTGGAAGCCGAGGATGTCGTAGGTGCTGTTGACGCGGACCTGTTCGATGGTGAAGCGCTCGATGCCGTTGAGGACGAGGTAGAGACCGAAGAGTTGTCCGGGGATGCGTATCCGTTTGCGCAGGCCCCACAGGACGAAGAATAGGGCGGTGCAGGCGAGTGTCTCGTAGAAGGGCGTGGGGAGGACGGGCGGGTTCAGCTGCATGCAGTAGGGGCCTTCGCAGCCGGGTATGGGCGTACCGATCTCGTTGACATTATGGGGGTAGTTGTAGGCGAAGAGCCAGTCGGGCAGGAAGTCGGGGCCTTTGACGTGCACGGTGGGAATCTTATCGAGGCTGCCGAACTCACGGACGAGGTACTGGGTGTAGGCGGGGTTCTGTTCGAGAGCGCGGGGGAAGTCGGAGGGGTCGGTGGATGCGACGATGCTGCCGTCCGGATCGAGTTTGTAGGCCGTGTTGAAGACGCCCCAGTCGCCGTCGCCCGACACCTGGCAGCCGATGCGGCCGACGGCGTAGGCGATCATGAGGATGGGGGCGGTGGCGTCGACCAGGTGGAGGAGGCCGATACCTTTTCGGTGGGCGAAGGTGAGGATGGCGGCGGCGGCCACGATGAGTCCGCCGTAGAAGGTGAGGCCGCTGGGGGCGAGGAGGTTGGCGATGGGGTCCTGGATGAAGCGGTCCCAGTTCTCGAGGTTGTCGAAGACCTTGGCGCCGAGGAAGCCGCCGACGGCGCCGAGGATGATGATGTCGCCGACGCGTTCATGTGGCCAGATGCGCACTTTGCGCTCCTCGGGTTTGGGGAGGGCCTGTTTCTTCTTCTCGTACCAGCGGAGTCCGGCGAGGAGACCGCCGAAGATCAGGCCGCCGGGCCAGCTGCCTTCGGAGGAGAAGATATATTCCTGCGGGTTGACGGCGTCGCCGGCCATCAGGGCGCCGACGATCTTGAAGCCGACTACGAATCCGAAGAGGAGGTTGGAGAGAAGCTCCCAGAAACCGGCCGGCTCTCCCACGCGGATGGTCTCCTCCTTGGGCGAGAGGAGTCCCTGCTTTTCCTTGCGTCTGAGTTCCCGGATCAGCAGAAACCCCGACAGCAGGAAGGCCAGGGCCACGAAGAAGCCGAAGGAGTTGATGTACCGGGTGAAGCCGGGTGGGTCGCCGCCGAAGACGTCCTTTAGGAACTGGTACAGGTTGGGATACATGGAGTCGGGTTGTTGTGCAAGGTAGCGAAAAGGACGGGGCTATGCGCCTGTGGCGGAGGGCTCAAACCGGCTGGTGGGGGCTCACAGAGACAGGGCTTAAGGGGTTGGCGAAAAGGCGGGCTTTGAGCTCGCAGGCGTGGCACTCGAGTCACTTGATCCCGACAGAAGCGTCGGTAACGGTGCCACGCGGAACCCCTTTATCTTGCCACGACTTACGTTAGATCATGGCCATGATGTTGTGAAGGGCAGCTGGCGGGGCTAAAAGTAATCCCCGTGGCACCCGAGACGGTGCCACGCGGAACCCGTTTATCGTGCCACG
>RGVM01000525.1 GCA_010027295.1 Chitinophagia bacterium | reverse complement strand
GCTGGCAGGAGGATGGAATGGCGGAGGCGATGGCGTCGAGGAAGTACGTGTCTGTCGGGAGGTCATCCGGAAGGGAGAGGTATCCCGTGAAGGTCCCCTTGTCGATGGGCAGGAAGGCCTCGGTGCGGGTCTTTCCGTTGCGGTCGAGGAGGCGAAGGCGGGTGAAGCGGCTGTTGTCAGTGGACTTCTCCGTCCATCCATCCACCCAGGCGTCGTCACCGGAGATGTAGACATTCTGGTCGGTCTGCAGATGCATGCGCACGGGTGCCGGCTGTTGAGCAGCCGTGTACAGGGTGAGGAGGCAGGACCCTGCGAGGGTGATGGAGGTGAGTCGGCGCCGCATCGCTTACCAGAAGCTGGGTTTGATGGTGGTGCCTCCCAGGAGGCGGCAGTCGACACATCCTCTCGGGGCGACGCCGAAGCCGCCGCCGGCGGTGATGAAATAGGCGGGCAGGTAGGTGGCGTTGTTGCGCAGGAAGTTCTCCGCCTGGGTTTTGGAGAACTCGAAGGCGTCGCAACTCAGGACCTCGTTCCGATTGGGCCACCCGTTGAGGGCCGAGTTCAGGATGAAGAGCCTTTTCTCCGTCAGGGTTCCTACGGAAACGAATCCGATGACCTTTGCATTGGGGTCGTTGGTGCAGCGGATGTTGGTGGGGAGGTTGGAGGGTTGCGGGTCGAAGAGGGTGCCGGTGAGTTCGGTGTTCTTGCGAAGGATATCCCAGAAGTCGAAGGCTTCGCGGGAGATGCCCATCTGCTGCACGAGGATGCTGTAGCGCACGTACACCTTCTCGGAGGGTTTGGTCAGGGAGGCGACGGGCTGGTAGCTGATGACGTCGTTGGCGAGGGCTCGGCTGCTCCCGATCAGGATGGCCGAGGAGGAGGCGTTCTTCCAGCAGGTGTAGATCTGGTCGCCCACGGGTCGGGTGACGATGGAGCCGTTGACGAAGTCGTAGTAGGTTTCATAGAAGGCGCGGCTCTCCCAGGTTTCGATGTATTTCCAGCGGTACTGGCGCGTCTTGTTGGCGGCGTCGCGGGTATGGACGAAGATGCGGGCGGTGGTGGCGTCCTGCGACCAGGTGACGCTGTCGATGGCCGGTGTCATCACGGGCGTCTGCGAGGGCGTTTCGTAGGTTTTACCACCCGCGGTGATACGGAGGGCGTAGTTCTGGTTGGCGGGCAGGATGGCGGTGGTGGCATAGTTGCCGGGGGATTTCTCCGTCAGGGGCCAGGTGGTTCCATTGCCGGCGAGGATGTCGACGCGCGCGCCGGCTACCGGATTCTCGTTCGGCTGGTAGAGGTTGCGGAGTCGGGTGAGGCGGATGAGGTTCTCGGTCCCCCCTCCGACGACGATATCCCCTTCCACGACGAGAACGGAGGCATCCGCCTGCGTGTCGGGAAGTATGAAGTCCTCCCTGCATCCGGCGAGGGTGCCGGCGAGCATCGTCAACAGGAGGAGGTGTCTTCGCATCAGAATTTCAGGTTGAGGGTGGCGAAGGGGATGGAGGAGGCGAAGACGGAGAGCTGATAGCCGCGTATCTGCCGGTTGTTGACGACGAAGTAGACGGAGTAGGGGTTGTTGCGTCCGGTGATGTTGTAGATGCCGAAGGTCCAGGAGGTATGTACCTTCTTGCGGAGGTTGTGGCTGTTCTCTATGAGCATGGAGGCGTCGGTACGGAAGAAGTCGGGGATGCGGAAGGCGTTTCGTTCGGAGTAGTAGACACGTGATGACCCGCCCATCGTGAAGACGCCGATGGGGTAGGTAGGTGACGGGGCGTCCGGTGCTGTAGGTGGATGTCAGGGAGATGCTGACGCGCTGGTTGAAGCGGTAGTTGGCGACGAGGCTGGCGATATGCGGTTTGTCGAAGTTGGCCGGGTAATAGTTGCCGCCGTTGACCACTTCGCCGGCGATGGGGTCGTCGACCTTGAGGAAGGTGCGCAGCCAAGTATAGCTGATCCAGCCGTTGAGTTTGCCCTGCGGTTTTTTGATGAGCGCCTCGATGCCGTAGGCTTTGCCCTTCGTATTGAGGACATCCCTTTCGATGGCATCGTTGAGGAGGAGTTTCGCGCCGCTCTTGTAGTCGAGGTAGTTCCGGGTCGTCTTGTAATAACCCTCGAGGGAGAGCTCCAACCCCTTGTCCCCCGGTTGGGTGTAGATGCCGAGGGAGACTTGTTGCCCGATCTGCGGGCGGATGTAGGGGTCGCTGAGTTTCCAGATATCGGTGGGGGAGATGGCCGTGGTATT
>RGVM01000524.1 GCA_010027295.1 Chitinophagia bacterium | reverse complement strand
TCGTAGAATATGGTGAGGGAGGCACCCTTCTTGCCCTGCCACATCAGGTTGTTGACGAAGCGGCTGACGAGGGTGTCGTTGAAGCGGGGGTCCGGTGCGAGCGGGATTTTCTTGGCTCTGGCTTTTCTCATGGCTCGGGTATTACTCTCGTTCGGGTCATTTCTTGCCTGCGGGCTTGGCGGCGCCCTTCTTGTCGCGCTTGGTGCCGTACTTGGAACGGCTCTTCTTGCGGTCCTTCACGCCGGCCGTGTCGAGGCTGCCGCGGACGATGTGGTAGCGGACGCCGGGGAGGTCCTTCACGCGACCGCCGCGGATCAGCACGATCGAGTGCTCCTGGAGGTTGTGACCTTCGCCGGGGATGTAGGCGATGACCTCCACCTTGTTGGTGAGACGCACTTTCGCAACCTTGCGGAGCGCGGAGTTCGGCTTCTTGGGCGTCGTGGTGTAGACGCGGGTGCAGACGCCGCGGCGCTGCGGGCAGGATTCAAGGGCGCGAGACTTGCTCTTGGCCCGTATGATCTCCCTTCCCTTCCTTACGAGTTGCTGTATCGTTGGCATTCGACCCTTTTTTTATCGGGACGGCAAAGGTAGGATGAAAAAAACAAACTGCAAAAAGCGTATCGGATCCATTCCGGGAGGCCTCAGACGGGCATCATCCATCCGTGCCGGTCTTCCTGTAGGCCCTGCTGGATGCCTTTGAGGCTATCCTTGAGCCGGCGGGCCCATTCGAAGCCGTCGACCTCGAAGGTCATCCGCCTGTCGCCGTAGGCGAGCTCGCGGATGAACGATACGCTGGCCGCGGTACCTGCTCCGAAGACCTCGAGGAGCTCCCCCCTGCCATAGGCATCCAGCAGCTCGTCCATGGAGACGCGGCGTTCCTCCACGGGTACGCCCCGGTCGTGGAGCAGCGTGATAAGGCTTGAACGGGTCACCCCGGGCAGGATGGTCCCTTCAGACAGGCTGGGCGTCACCACGGTCCCGCCGACGCGGAAAAAGACGTTCATCATGCCGATCTCCTGCACGTAGCGATGCTCGACGGGGTCCGTCCACAGTACCTGGTCATAGCCCTTGGCACGTGCCAGTGCCGTGGGATGCATCGAGGCGCCGTAGTTGCCGGCGGCCTTGGCGAAACCGGTGCCCCCCTCCACGGCGCGGACGTAGTGTTCTTCCACGTAAATCCGCTGGGGCTCGAGGAAGAAGGGGCCGGACGGACAGAGGATGATCATGAACCGATAGGTCTCCGATGGCCGCACGCCGAGGTAGTGGTCGGTGGCGAACATGAATGGACGGATGTAGAGCGAATGGTCCGGATAGTCGGGCACCCAGGCGGCTTCCAGCCGTATCAGCTCCCTCAGACCCCCTAGGAAGATCTCCTCGGGAATGGGCGGCATCTCCATGCGGGCCGCGGAGCGGTTGAACCGCGCAAGGTTCTCCGTCGGCCGGAAGATGTGGATGGCGCCCCCGGGATGGCGGAAGGCCTTCATGCCCTCGAAGATCGACTGACCGTAATGGAGTGCCGACATGGAGGGGTGTACCTCGATGGGCGCGTAGGGAACGATGGCCGGGCGCCCCCAGGCCCCATCGGCATAGTCGGCCACCAGCATGTGGTCGGTGAAATGCTTGCCGAAAGGGAGGTTCTCCAGCTTCAGCTCCGCCAGCTTCGTGGCCTCGGCCCTGAGGACTGTGGGGGTCATGCTCTGCACCATCTCTTCGTTTTAGGGCGCAAAGAAACGAAAATTGCGGACCTTCACCATGCAATATGAACATGCAACCCCAGGCCGAACCGCCCGGCAGACTCCCCGGATGGCTGCTCTCGCAGCTCTTCCCGGATGCGCTCGTGCAGATGTCCCCCTCCAGGGCATCATCCCTCAAGACCGACACCCTCGGCGGCTACGGAAAGCGCATCCTCATACTGGTGAGGCAGTCCGACACAGCCGTCATACGGGAGGCAGACCTGTCCTTCCTCCTCAACATACTCCACGCCTGCCGGCTGGGAATGCCCGACGTCAGGCTCCTCAACCTGGCCCACGCCGACTTCGGCCAGGAGGCACTCCTCCGCGACCACGAACCTGCGACTGTGCTCCTCTTCGGGGCTTCCGCCGCAGACATCGGCCTCCCGATGCATTTCCCCGACTTCCAGGTGCAGGAGTTCCGGGGCGTCAAGTTCCTGTCGGCACCGGACCTCCCGGCACTGGAGGTGGACATGCCCGCCAAGAAGCGGCTCTGGGCCGGGCTCAAGCAGTTGT
>RGVM01000523.1 GCA_010027295.1 Chitinophagia bacterium | reverse complement strand
CGGAAGTTCCTGCCGCATTTCCCGGAACCCGCCTATGCCCCCACCTCCAACTACACGCGCACCGGCACCCCGATCGTGCTCGTGCCTGACGACACGTACAGAAACCGCTTCCTCGAGAAACCGGGGAACTATTTCACCCATCATCTATTCGACCCCTACATCTTCCTCGTCAAGCGCATGTACCTGACGAAGTGAAACTTTCGCCGTCGTAACTTGCCGGAAATCATGGCTCCGATGAAAGGCTTCCTACCCGCCCTCCTCCTCCTGCTGACATCCTGCTCCAACCAGGCCCAGCCCGTCGGCGAACTCCCGCCCGACGCGTATGGAAAGGCGATCGGGGCGGCCGGCATCCAGCTACTCGATGTACGGACGGCGGGCGAATACCGCAGTGGCCATCTCAAAGGCGCCCTGCAGGCCGACTGGAGGGACAGCGCACAGTTCGCCGACCGCACGCAGCACCTCGACAGGAACCGGCCCGTATATGTCTATTGCCTGAGCGGAGGCCGGAGTGCCGCGGCGGCCCAATACCTGCGCGCCAAAGGGTTCCGCGAGGTGACCAACCTAAGCGGCGGCATCAGCGCCTGGAAGACCGCAGGCATGCCTGTGGAGGCCGAAGACCCACAGAAGGCACAGACACCGAGGGCCACGTACGATGCTTTGGCGGCCTCGGCACCCGTGGTGATCGTCGACTTCGGAGCCGAATGGTGCCCGCCCTGCCGCAAGATGGAGCCGGTGCTGAAGTCCTACATGGAAGGCAAGTCAGAGCAAAAAATACGTCTCGTCAAAATGGACGGCGGCAGCGAGACCGAGCTGATGAAGGAAATGAAAGTGACGGCCCTGCCGACCTTCATCCTATATCGCAACGGAGTAGAGGATAAACGCCTGCAGGGGGTCATGACGGGACCGGAACTCGAGAAATGGGTCTTCCTGAAAGATTGAAGCCCGGGTATCTGCCATACTGGCCCGGAGTAATCAGTCAAATCCCACGCGACAGCCTTCACACGGCATCATACATCAGGCTGTAATACTCCGCTGCCATGCGGTTGGAGTCGAACCGGAACCTGACGTCCCGCATCCCCTGCTGTACGATTTCCCGCCAGCTGTCCGGGTTCTCGTAGTAGGCGGGTAGCACCTCCTTCTCGAGGATGTCGTACAGGCGGTTGAGGTCGTATTCGTCCTGTTCGTGGACATGCATGTGTTCGTAGTCGGCGGGGGGCACGACGAAGCCGTTGCGCCCATGCTCCATGAACTCCACGATCCACCCGTCGTTGGTGGAGAGATTGACGGCTCCGTTCATGGCGGCCGTCATGCCGCTGGTGCCGGAAGCCTCCCGGGGCACACGGGGATTGTTCAGCCACACGTCGGCAGCCTGCTTGAGACGCTTGCTCAGGGCAAGCTCATAGCCGGTGCATACGGCCATGTTCGGGTGGTTGCGACTGATATGTACGAGGTGGTTAAACTCGGTGATGGCGGGGTAGTCGACCGGGTAGGGCTTGCCTGCCCAGACGACCTGTACCGGATGCCGTTTGTTGGAGAGGAGCGCCTCGAAGCGGGCCTTGTCACGCGTGAGCAGGTCGGCTCGCTTGTAGCCGGCGAAGCGACGTGCCCAAACTATAGTGAAGACATCGGGGTTCAGCAGTTTTCCGGTCTGGTCGGCGACGATGTCGAAGGCACGCTTCTTCAGATATCTCTTCCGGTCTGCGAATCGTTCGTGGTCGCCGCCGTCCATGGCGAAGTACAGCTGCTTGTCGGCCCAGTACTTCCAGTTCTGCGCGTTGGTGATATGGGTGATGGGGCAGACGCCGTCGATGCCGCCCCACATCCTTCGGCTCACATGGCCGTGGAGTTCGGAGACGCCGTTGGCCTTGCGGGCGAAGCGCAGCGCCACTAGGGAATGGTTGAACTGGTCGTCATGGATGCCGGTGATGCGCCTGACCTCATCCAAATGAAGGCCGTTGAAGTAGGACATCTTGTGGCAGAGGTGCATGTCGTGCTTCTCGTTGCCGGCCTCTTCCGGTGTATGGGTGGTGAAGACCAGCCGGCGCCTCACCTCTGAGATGTCGCCCCCGAACTTATGGTAGAGGTAGAAGACGGAGGATACGCCGTGCGCCTCATTGAGATGGTACACGTCAGGTGCGAAGCCGAGTTCGTCCACGAGCCTGGCACCGCCGACTCCGAGGAGGATGAACTGCGCGACCTTGGTGGCCACGTTGGCGTCGTAGAGGCGGTGCGTGATGGTCTGGGAGACA
>RGVM01000522.1 GCA_010027295.1 Chitinophagia bacterium | reverse complement strand
GCCGCCGGTCCGGTACTGCACATCGTCGCCTGGCTGCCGAACGGGATGCCCAAAGCCCCCGTCTTCATAGGTCTGAATTTCATGGGCAACCACAGCGTACTCGCCGACACGGGGATAACGGTGACGGACACCTGGCGCTCGCTCAACCCTGGCAGACACCCGGAACGTGCCTTGCAAACGGACCGTTGGCAGGTCGACACCCTCATCTCACACGGCTACGGGCTGGCGACGGCCTGGTACCAGGACCTCGAGCCCGACCGCGTCGACGGATGGCGTACCGGCATCCGGAGCACCCTGGCTGAACCGCTGGGCATCCGCCCCGATGAATGGGGCGCCCTCGCCGTCTGGGGCTGGGGTCTCTCACGCATCCTCGACTGGTTGGAGACGGAGCCGCGCGCCGACGCCCGCCGGGTGGTGGCGACGGGCCATTCACGCCTGGGCAAGGGCGCGCTCTGGGGCGCAGCCAACGACACGCGCTTCGCCATGGTCGTCTCCAACGAGTCGGGCGAGGGCGGCGCGGCATTATCCCGCCGCAACTTCGGCGAGACGGTGAAACGCATCAACACGAGCTTCCCGCACTGGTTCATCGATGCCTACAAATCCTACAACGGCGCCGCCGAGCGACTGCCCGTCGACCAGCACATGCTGCTCGCGCTCATCGCACCCCGTCCGCTCTACGTGGCCAGTGCCGCCGAAGACCTGTGGGCAGACCCCACCGGCGAATACCTCGGCGCCTGGCATGCTTGTCCGGCCTATGCGCTATATCTCAAAAAAGGGTTGCCCTCTGCCACACCACCCGGCGACAATGAGCCCGTGGGTGTTTACGTCCGCTACCATCGACGTACAGGTAAGCACGATGTTACGCTGTACGACTGGCAGCAGTACATCGCCTTCGCGGATGAAATGTTAGGAGGTGATCGGAAGTGATCAAATTATATTTATTTGTCTTAATCGGTGCTCTTTGCCGTAACCGAAATGAAAAAAATCATTGATTTTCGGAAACTTGGATGAGTGTACAACACCATCGGTCAAATGACCATCCGGGTTCGCACGCATTCCCGGATAAAAAATGAATACCCTTGAATTCTGCATACAGCTTGGCTCAAGGCTATGACAAAGGCAGTTCCTCTCAATTCGAAAACGTCGACGTGAAGCCCGCCGTGAAGCCGTAAGCCGCTGGCACGAAGCGGCAGACGCCGCCGACGCAGAAGAGGCCGGGACGTTGACGGCCGAAGGAGAGGCTGAACCGCCGTCCTCGCGTCGAGTGGGCGAAGCCGAGGTTGTAGTAGTGCGTGTCGGTGCGGCCGTAGTTGTAGAGATCGCTCACATACAGCAGCCAAGGGTTGCCGATCGAGAGTTCAGCCAGGCCCGCTGCCCAGTTGCCGTCGTCCTGTCGGGTGGAGAGGTGCTCGAACATGAAGCGCACGGAGTGCATGGCCTTCCATTTCCAGGTGCCGCCGGCGGCGGCCACGAAGCCGTTCATATCCTTCCCCGCGGCCGCCCGTATGACCGATGTGTTGTAGAAGAGGTGCTGCAGGTGGAAGACTCCTTCGAACTTGCGCGACCAGCGCTTCCGCACTTCGATGTTGGCGTCGCTGAAATACCGTGGCCCTGAGGAGAAGAGGCGCTTGCCCTCGAGCCCGCTCCAGGCGGATAGGTTTGCATTGACCTTCATCCCGTACTTGCCACCCCAGCGGGTGCGGGGACGGAAGTTGCGGAACCAGTCGGCCTGGAAGCCGCTTTCGCCGCGGAACTGCGCGGCATAGACGTAGATGTTGCTAGTGAGCAGGTCGTGCTGCTTGGTGAGGGCGGGGATGTAGTTGACTGGGGCGACGGTCACGAACTCCTCGTTGCGCTCGTTCTGGAAGTCCATGTTGTAGAGCGTCCGGTAGGATGCCGTGAGGCCCTGGTCCCTACCCGTCCATGACGCGTTGAGCTGGAAGGCTCGGCCCTTGTCGCGTCGGTTGGCGTTGAGGAGATGCGGGTCGGGCCCCTTCGACACGAACTCTCCGTCGATGGAGAAGTCGCTGCGGGTTACGGCAAAGCGCAGGGCGGCGGCGTTGACGGTGGCGGGGAAGCCGTCGACGGGGCCGGTATATTCCTGATACTTGCCGACCTGGCTGCCACCAAGCGAGATACGTGTCTTCTTCTCTGCACCTCCGGACGCCAGGCGGGTGAGGTCGACCTCGGCATCGACCCCGCGCGTGATGGCGGCGCTCTGCTCGAAGAATCGGCGGGTGCGCCCGTAGA
>RGVM01000521.1 GCA_010027295.1 Chitinophagia bacterium | reverse complement strand
GACTTCGACAACCACTGGGTGGATGGCCACTTCCCGCACGTTCAAACTGTGTGCGAAGTGGTGTGGGACCCGTCTACGCAACCGTTCTTCCCTGCCCGCGATGCCCACGACTCCGGTCGCCGTCGCCTTGGTCAGGGGGGTTACGAGGACATCCCTCAAACACCCTCACCGGGGCCGGATGCCGACACGTCCGCGCCTCCTCCGCCGACGGACCCGTCTACGGATCGTCCTCCGGCTCAGGGGGGCGCTGACCCCCTTACCTCCCATGCCGCCTGGGACGGACGAGGTTCCTCTCTGGACGGACCTCGACACACCCCGTCCTCCGGCGCATGGCGAACCTTCGGCTGCGCGCTACCACCATCCTGAAGTTCGCGACTCATCTGGCCGTGTCCTTCACCGCGCAGTCACTACGACTCGCCCACCGGACATTAGCCCTGCCGCGTGGAAGAACATGAGCCGCGAATCGCGCGCTCGTGCTATTCTGCGCTTCGGCAGGGGACTCCCTTCCGAAGGAGCCTCTGCTGGCGCGAGCAGTTCTGGGACCGTCCACGATGCCAGTCCTGGCGTCTCCGCGGCCCCATTACCCGCCGGTTTTTCCCCTGAAGTGGATCTTCCCGCTTTCAGGGGGGCATTATCGCCTTGCGGACCGGCACCTTCCGGTGTGACAATTGAATCCGCAACTTCCGAAGGAGCATTATCGCCTTGCGGACCGGCGCCTTCCGGCGCGACAATCGGGTCCGCAACATCTCCTTTAGAAATGCCTTCGGCATTTTCGCGTTGCGGACCGGTGCCTTCGGGCATGAATAACAGATCCGCAACAAGGGCTTCTCCTTTACAAATGCCCTCGGCAGAGGTCGAGCCGTCCACGGACGACGCTCCCTCCATGCCCTGCATCCCCTACGTCGCTGCCGCTCCGGCTGGCGATATATCCTCCATTTCCCAAGGGAAACAAAGAGGAGGAGGGGCAAGCGGCAATCTCCCATCCCAAGGACACCGGCCCAAGTGCACCAACGTGACCTACGGACCACTTGCACTCGTTGCCCGTCCTGTCAACAAGATGGAGATGCTTCGCACTCCTGCTGCGGAGGCCGCCGTGGCCAAAGAATGGGAGAGGCTCCGTCTCGCTGGCGCTTGGGACGAGAGTTCTGTCCAAGAACTCGTCGACCTTAAGTCATCCGCCAAGCGATCCGGTAAAAAGGTCCACATTGGCAGAATTTTCGAACTCTGCCATGAAAAAGGATCTGAGTTGCCGGAAGGCCATCCTGGGCGTAAATTCAAGGGCCGGGTTGTCTTCATGGGCAACCAGGTCCGTGACGAAGAGAACAACGTTGCTATCTTCAACGAGCTCTCTTCCGCCCCAGCCACGATGGAAGCCGCTAAGGCGGCTGACATTTATTCACTTCTGCCTGGCCACTCCGGTCAAACGGCAGATGGGGATATGGCTTACATTCAGGCCCGTCTTGAGGGCACTGAAACTTGGGTGCTTTTACCAAAGCACCGCTGGCCCCCTGAGTGGAGCAAACGGGGATTCACGAATCCCGTCTGCCGCCTTATCCTGGCCCTATATGGCCATCCGGACTCAGGGGGGTACTGGGAGAAGAAGTTCAATAGAACTGCCCGAAAGGGCGGCTGGAAACCAATCGAATATTGGCCCAGCTGCTTCTTCCATCCCGAGCTCCGGCTCATCTTGGTTGTCTATGTGGACGACTTTAAGATGTCCGGTCCGCTCTCCAACCTCTCCAAAGGTTGGTCCACCCTGAGGGGCGAGATCAAAATGGGAGAGCCTGAACCTATCGGCAAGTATCTTGGCTGTGAGCATCAGCTTTTGGAAGCGGATGCTCTCAGCAAGATCGCTAACGCCGTCGAGGTAAAGCTCACCTCCCATTCGCGTGGTCTTGTCTACGATATGGGAGGCTTCCTGTCCATGGCTGTTGCACGGTACCAGCAACTGGCCGGACCGAAGGGAGCCAAACTCAAACGTGTTCCCTCCCCATTCGTCGATCCCCAAGCCCTGGATGCCTGTTACGACGGGTCCCAGGATTGCTTGGAATTCGAGGATGACCAGGGAGGGCATCCGATCATCGGCTCCCGAACGCCTGCCGACGGCCTTTTACGAAAGCCGACCGGCGCTCTTGGTTCGAAACGGGAACCCGTTCAGCTCATCACCAAAGCCGAGCGACCTCACTCCGGCGAAGTGGTAACGGCCGCTGCCGGGAAAGTTGATCGCGCTCGACTCTGGGCCGAACGCGCCAAAGGAAAGTCCTCCGTCAAGAC
>RGVM01000053.1 GCA_010027295.1 Chitinophagia bacterium | reverse complement strand
CCATCCCCGCCTGCACAGGATGCTGTGAGGAGTGTCGCCGCGTACACAATAGCGGTGGCGAGGGTGTATGTCCGAATCTTTCCCATGAGATACTGCATCGGTCCCAAAATTACCAAAAGGGCCTTACTTGCGATATTCGACTTTCCGAAGCCTGCCTTCCGTCTCCATCTCCTTGTGGATGCCGTCGAGGATACCGTTGACGAACTGGCCGCTCTGGGGTGTGCTGTAGTCTTTCGCCAGGTCGATGTATTCATTGATTGTCACCTTGGCAGGTATCGTTTCGAAATAAAGTAGCTCGCAGAGGCCCATGCGCATGAGCACCATGTCGAGGACGGCGATGCGGTCCGGGTCCCAGTTCTTGAGTTTCGAGCCGATGACCTCGAGGCAGTGCTCCTTTTTCTCGATGGTCGTACGGAGCAGGTTTTCCCCGAACTGTCTCTTCTCCTCGGAGATGACCTCGCCGAGGTTCCAGGCTGCCGGTCTGTTGAGGAAGTTTACGATCATTGTCTGCATCATCTCGGCATCGTCGTCCCACACCATGAACTGCTCTGTGAGGTGCTCGTCCACGCGTTCATCGGGCAGGATGATACTGTTGAGGATGAACGCCAGCATGGCCCGCTCCCCGTTCCTGTCCCTGGAGGGCTCTGTGATATAGTCGGTGTATTCCGATGTGGCAGTGAGGGTAAGATAGAGTCTGCGGACGATGGCCGGGTCAAGCCTCGATTCGAAATGCCCTTCCTTCACTTCCTTTTGGAAGGCGGGGTCTTCATAGTACTGCCAAAGCAGGGTGTTCCCGCTGACCTTGATGTTGACGTTGAGGTCCTCCTGCGAGGGAAGGTGCTTGGAGGCCCGCTTCAGTGCGTCCGTCTCGGCATAACGGGCCACTTCCGAGATCAGGTAAAGAAGGTAGTGGAAGAGCCTGGACGTCTGTTCCAGTTTGATGGACAGGCTTTCCTGCCCCCGGGCCGTATCGGGAGGGAGGGCCCCAGACTCCATGGAATACAGCGTCTGCATCACCTTCACCCGGATGTTCCTTCTGCTGATCAACGTGAAAAGAGCTTTTAAGGCTGTAAAGGTACGGGATTTCAGCGAGCCGGTCACGGAATGCGGCATACATGGCTTCAGATGCCGACATGCTATAATGTCAGTCTCTCCACGGCTGCTCTCGCATCGTCTTCGGTCGCTTTGGCAATATGCAGGTCAGGGGCCTGCCAAGATTTCCTCTTTCCGGGAATGGTATGGAATTCGTTCTGAATAGGCGCTGCCGGTGTGACAAGCAGTCGGCGCCGGCAGCGACCATTGTTATTATCAAACCTTTTTTAAACCAAAATCTATGTCCAAGAAGCTGAACATTACCCCCTTGCACGACCGGGTAATCGTGAAACCCGCTCCTGCCGAGGAGAAGACTGCCGGCGGCATCATCATCCCCGACACCGCCAAGGAGAAGCCCCAGCGCGGCACCGTGATGGCTGCGGGTCCCGGCAAGAAGGACGAGCCCATGACCGTCAAGGCGCTCTACGGCAAGTACAGTGGCACCGAGATCAGCATCGAAGGGGTTGACTACCTCATCATGCGCGAGTCAGACATCCTGGCCATCGTCTGAGCGGGATAGCCCCACACAACATACCCATAACACACAAATCCAAGTAATATGGCAAAGCAGTTGTTTTTCAATACCGACGCACGGTCCAAGATGAAGAAAGGCGTCGACGTACTCGCCAACGCAGTGAAGGTCACCCTGGGTCCCAAGGGCCGCAACGTGGTCCTCGAGAAGAAGTTCGGTTCCCCCTCCGTCACTAAGGACGGTGTCACGGTGGCCAAGGACATCGAGCTGGAGGATCCCATCGAGAACATGGGTGCCCAGATGGTGAAGGAAGTGGCTTCCAAGACGGCCGACGTGGCCGGTGACGGTACCACCACCGCCACGGTCCTCGCCCAGTCGATCATCACCGAAGGACTGAAAAACGTAACCGCCGGCGCCAACCCGATGGACCTGAAGCGCGGCATCGACAAGGCCGTCGATATCATCGTCGAGAACCTTAGGAAGCAGTCGCAGGCCGTTGGCACCGACACCAAGAAGATCGAGCAGGTGGCCTCCATCTCCGCTAATAACGACCCCGAGATCGGCAAACTGATCGCCTCCGCGATGCAGAAGGTCGGCAAGGACGGTGTCATCACGGTCGAAGAGGCCCGCGGCACCGAGACCAGCATCGAGCTGGTCGAGGGCATGCAGTTCGACAGGGGCTACATCTCCCCCTATTTTGTGACCAACTCCGAGAAGATGGAGTGCGAACTCCAGAACCCCTTCATCCTTATCTACGACAAGAAGGTTTCCGCGATGAAGGATATCCTCCATATTCTCGAGAAGGTTGCCCAGCAGGGTGCCCCCCTCGTGATTATCTCCGAGGATCTGGAAGGAGAGGCACTGGCTACCCTCGTTGTGAACAAGCTCCGCGGCACCCTAAAAGTGGCCGCTGTGAAGGCCCCCGGCTTCGGTGACCGTCGCAAGGAGATGCTCCAGGACATTGCCATCCTGACCAAGGGCCTGGTGATTTCCGAAGAGCAGGGCTACAAACTGGAGAACGCCGACCTCTCGTACCTGGGCCGCGCCGAGCGTGTTACCATCGACAAGGACAACACCACCATCGTCGGCGGCAAGGGCAAGAAGGACGACATCAAGGCCCGCATCGGCCAGATCAAGGCCCAGATCGAGACCACCACATCCGAGTACGACAAGGAGAAGCTCCAGGAGCGTCTCGCCAAGCTGAGCGGCGGTGTAGCCGTCCTGAACATTGGTGCCGCAACGGAGACCGAGATGAAGGAGAAGAAGGACCGCGTCGATGACGCCCTGCACGCCACCCGTGCCGCCGTCGAAGAGGGCATCGTGCCCGGTGGCGGCATCGCCTACATCCGCGCCATCGAGTCGCTCGACAAGAAAAAGGGTGCCAACGAGGACGAGACCACCGGTATAGCTATCGTCCGCCGCGCACTGGAGGAGCCCCTGCGCACCATCGTCTCCAACGCCGGCATCGAGGGATCGATTGTTGTACAAAAGGTCAAGGAAGGCAAGGACGACTTCGGTTACAACGCCCGTACCGACAGCTATGAGAAGCTGCTGACCGCCGGAGTCATCGACCCCACCAAGGTGAGCCGCGTCGCCCTCGAGCACGCCGCGTCCATCGCCGGCATGCTGCTGACTACCGAGTGCGTCATCGCCGACAAGCCAAAGAAGGAGGAACCCGCACACAACCACGGCGGCGCTCCCGGCATGGGCGGAATGGATTACTAATCTCACGGAGGCCCAGCCTCTATGTCAGCTCAATGAAAAGGGGAGCGGTGCCAGTCACCGCTCCCCTTCCTTTTGGATGGATGATTCGGTGTCGATACGCTCCCGTATCTCGATGATGCTGCCTTTGGCGATCAGGAACTGTGCCAGGCAGTACGTGGCCATGATGGCTGTGCCTGCTGCAGGAAAAGGGGCGCGGAACCGGGCGATGGCCAGCATGGCATCGGACAGTACGAAGAGCATAGCGCCTGCCATGAAGGGGAAGGCTGCCGAGTCGGATACCTTGCCATACTGCCAAAGTGCGCAGCAGAGCATGGCGCCGATGACGATGGCATAGAGGGTGACGGCTGCACGAAGCTCCCCCAGGCCCGGCCAAAGGATATGCAGCAGCTCGAAGACGAACACGCCCACGGCGAGGAGCATCACAGGGCGCCGTTTGAGGAAGGATACTCGGTTGGCGGGTATGGAGAGGAAATAGCGGATGTATGTCAGGTGAGCCAGCAGGAAGGCGACGAGCCCCGATATGAACCAGGTCGCCCCGGCCCCTAGCAGCAGCAGGTCGCCGGCCCATGAGAGAAGCAGTGCGGCCAGCACCGTACGGCTACCGGACCCGAGCGGACGGACGGCCTGCAGGTAGCCCGCCGCCAACAATGGCATCAGCAAGGGCTTGGTCAGGAATCTGTATTCAGGGAAGAGGTTGAGGCAGGCGATGTCCGCCAGGCAGACCGCCATATAGGCCCATGTCAAGGAGTGCGTTCTGTCATTCATCCGGATGGGTTTCGATCCACACCCGCCTGTTGAAGAAGATCCGCAGCGAGTCGCGATGCCGCGCCGTGTCGGACAGCGGCGCCTGAATCGGGATGTAGAGCTTGAAGCGTACGGAGTCCTTCGTAGTCATGCGAATGTCATGCCCCCATTCCTTCAGGTCGGCGTAGCGTTTCAGGGCACGCTCACGTGGCGATATTTCCAGTACCACGCTGAACGGGTAGGTCACTGGAGGGGGCGATGGGGCAGTATTCACCTGTTTGGCCGTGTCGACACTGGGTGCCGGAGCGGTTGCCGCAGAGTCGGCAGCGCGGCGCGATGCTCGCCACTTGGCGAAGCTCCCGGCCACGTCGAGGCGGCTGATGGCCCAGTAGGCGCCCACCGCCAACAGGGTCAGGCCGGCCCCAATGGAAATGGCTCGCCAAGGGATGGGAATGCCGTTCCGGTCTTCCTTGGAAGAGGCCTTTCGGCTGCGGCTGCCCGAGGTGACGGAGGCGCTGTCCTCTTGCATGAAGCTGACCTCGTTGCGGTGGTCCTTCTGCACCCATCCGATCCCTTCTATATGGAAGGGCTTGCTGATGTTCGTGAGTTCGTGGCCAAATTGGAGGTAGGAGTCTAGGTCCGATACTACCAGTGTCCGCATCTTCCCCGTCTCGGCTGCGATGCGTTGGATGAGGTCCTCGTCCCAGGCCACACCCGCATCCGGCCGGAAGGATAGGCTGCCCGGCGGGAAGCCTTCCCCGGCTTCGGCGGGGGCTTCATCGCCCAAAGAGCCGTCGAAGTGGATTACGCCGAAGCCGGGGAGGGAGAGGCTGCCCTGGTCGGCCAGAAAGGACCTTAAGAATTGTGTGATGCGGCTCGACATGCATGGCGGCCCGTTACGGTCGGACCGTGGATGTGAAAGATATGAGAAATAGATGAATGTCAACGAATTTTTCTGCATTATCGGGTCTGGTACGAACACCGGTGGCCAATGTCCTTTCTATCTTTGCCTCATGGCGGTGACGAAGGACGAACGGGAATTTTTGGCATGGTGGCAGCGCCACCGGGACAGGCGCAGGCGTCTCGGGTACGGACTCTGGATAGGTCTTCCTGCAGGTTGCATGCTTGCTTTTCCCATCTTCCTAAACTTCCTTACCGGTCGTTTCTGGTACCGGCGCGCCGATGCCGTGGGCTCCTCGCAATTTGAGCCCTTCGTGCTGGTCGTGGCGGTGGCCCTGATCGCGGGCTTCACCGGCTGGATGCATTCCCGCATGCAGTGGGAGCGCAATGAAGAGAGAAGTCGAGGCATCCTCTCGCGGATAGCTGCTGAGGATGGTCAGGATGCCGAAGGAGAAAGATGACGAGTTTCACCGACATTTGCATAAACATCTGATCCGAGATGAGAAAGTTCATGTACATTATGTTCTGCGGCCTTGCCCTTGCGGCCGCCTCCTGCAAGAAGGACGACACTCCAGAGACGCTCGACGCCTACATCACCCGATCGAACCTCGGTTCGACCGTGACCAAGGACCCCCGCGGGTTCTACTACCAGGTCGTCACGGCCGGCACCGGAACGACGCCCGCCGTCACCTCCCGTGTGACCGTGCTGTACACGGGAAGCCTGACCAATGGCAGCGTCTTCGACCAGACGGGCAATACACCTGCCACTTTCAACCTCAACCAGCTCATTCTGGGCTGGCAGTACGGTCTGCCGCTGATCAAGGCCGGCGGACGCATCAAGCTCTATCTGCCCCCCAACCTGGGATACGGAGCGCAGGCCGCCGGCAGCATCCCGGCCAACTCGGTGCTCATCTTCGACATCACCCTGCAGAGCGTGCAATAGCGATTCTCCGCCTTCGGCGGGCCCCACCTTCATTTCCCGGCATGCCGCACGAAGCGATATCCGTTTTCGATATGTTCAAAGTGGGTGTAGGTCCCTCCAGTTCCCACACCCTGGGGCCTTGGCGTGCATCACTCCGTTTCTGCAACCATCTCTCCAATACCCTCGGCCTATCCGACCTGCGATCGGTCCGTGTACTGCTCTATGGCTCGCTCGCCAAGACAGGAAGGGGCCATGGCACCGATATCGCCCTCCAGCTCGGACTGTCCGGACAGAACCCCGAGACCTTCGACGTTTCGTCCATTCAAGGGTTTGTCGACGGTATCGCCAGGACGCGTACCCTACGTCTCGCTGATACCGTCGACATCGCCTTCGACCCGGTCGAGGACATCGTCTTCCTGTACGGAGAGTCCCTGCCCTACCATCCCAATGCGCTTACTTTTCTGGCGGCATTTGGGGACGGCAGGCAGGAGGCTGTCACCTACTATTCGGTGGGAGGCGGTTTCGTACAGACCGAGGGCGAACAGCCGGGCGCTGGCCATGTGCAGCTGCCCTTCCCCATAGACAAGGCTTCCGACCTGCTGCACTGGTGCATGAAGACGGGGCTCTCCGTCAGCGAGGTGGTGATGGAGAACGAGTCGGTATGGCGGCCAGAGTCGGAAACCCGTGCAGGACTCCTCCGCATCTGGGGCGTGATGCGCGACTGCATCCATCGGGGATGCCATTCGGAAGGCACTCTGCCCGGCGGGCTGGGCGTCAAGCGCCGGGCCGCCGAACTCAACCAAAGCCTTTTGCATGGGAGCGCATACAATGGATACGAGGGTTGGAAGGCGGCCATCCGTGCGGGCGGCGCCGACTTCCGCTACATCCTGGACTGGGTGAGCTGTTTCGCACTGGCGGTCAACGAGGAGAACGCGTCCTTTGGGCGTGTCGTCACGGCGCCCACCAACGGTGCGGCCGGTGTGATACCCGCCGTCATCCACTACATGCAGTGCTTTGGCGGGCGCGACGGCGACGAGGCCGCCCTCCAGTTCTTGCTAACGGCCTCTGAAGTGGGCAGCATCTTCAAGAAGGGCGCCACCATCTCAGCAGCGATGGGTGGCTGCCAGGCCGAAATCGGCGTGTCGTCCGCCATGGCGGCCGCAGGACTTTGCGAATGCCTCGGAGGAACGCAGCGGCAGGTACTCATGGCCGCCGAGATCGCCATGGAGCATCACCTCGGCATGACATGCGACCCCATCGGAGGCCTCGTCCAGGTGCCCTGCATCGAGCGCAACGCCATGGGCGCCGTCAAGGCTATCACTGCAGCCCAGCTCTCCCTGCAGGGCACGCCCGACTACGCCAAGGTGTCGCTCGACGTTGTCATCCGCACCATGTGGGATACGGCGAAGGACATGAGCCTTAAATACAAGGAGACCTCCGACGGAGGACTCGCCGTACACATACCCCTCAGCCTAAGCGAGTGCTGACGCATGCGATAATCGGGTCTTGCCAACCAAAGACGCCCGGTTTTGTTATTTTCGCGCACGGACCCACGCAAGACTCGTCGGACGGAGGTCCCAACTTTCTTTGAAGCAACCCATGGCCCAACAGGACAACCCAAGACGCGGCAGGTCACCCCTGTCGAAAATACTCGAAGTGCTCCGGCTCGAACGCGAGGAGATCACATCTGTGTACCTGTACGCCATCCTCAGCGGGCTCATACAGCTATCCCTCCCCCTCGGCATTCAAAGCATCATAAGCTTCGTGCTCGGCGGCTCCATCTCGACATCACTCGTACTGCTCATCGTGGGTGTGGTCGTCGGCGTACTGGTCACGGGCATCGTCCAGGTCGCGCAGATGCGAATCATCGAGAAGGTGCAGCAGAAGCTCTTCGTGCGTTATGCCTTCGAATACGCTCACCGAATCCCCAACCTCGACCTGAAGGCCATCGACGGCTACCATCTGCCGGAGACGGTCAACCGCTTCTTCGACACCATCTCGCTGCAGAAAGGTATCGCCAAGCTGCTGCTCGACTTCCCCTCCGCCACCATACAGATTCTGTTCGGCCTCGTCCTGCTCTCCTTCTACCATCCCTTCTTCATCGCTTTCAGCTTCGCACTGGTCGGTCTGGTGGCCGCCATCCTCTACTATTCAGGTCCGCGGGGCATGGCAACCTCCATAGAGGAGAGCGACTACAAGTATGGCGTGGGCGCCTGGCTGGAGGAGCTTGCCAGGGTCGTGGCCTCTTTCAAGTTCTCGAAGGGCGGCCGACTGCACCTAGAACGTACGGACGGCTTAGTGAAGGGCTACCTCGGTGCGCGTACCTCTCACTTCCGCATCCTACAGCTGCAGTACTGGACGCTCGTGATGTTCAAGGTCATCATCACCGCAGGGATGCTTGTGGTCGGTAGCTTCCTCCTCATTGAGCAGCAACTCAACCTAGGGCAGTTCATCGCGGCGGAAATCGTGATCCTGCTCGTCCTCAACTCGGTCGAGAAGCTCATCGTCAATCTCGATAAGGTGTACGACGTGCTCACTTCCGTGGAAAAGCTGAGCAAGGTGATTGAGAAACCCCTCGAATCGCATGGCGACGTCGTACTGGGCGACACAGACAAAGGCATGCGCATCAGCGTCTCGGGACTCTCTTTCTCTCATGCCGACCGAAAAGTGCTCCATGACGTCAGTTTCGAAGTGCCTTCCGGCAGTCGCGTAGCGATCACGGGCGGTGACGGCTCCGGGAAGTCGACGCTCCTGCGGGCATTGAGTGGTGTCTATCACGACTATTTCGGCGGCATCATGGCCGACGGCATCTCCCTGCGTGATTTCGAGGGCGACTCCTACCGTCGTCAGACAGGCGTACTCCTCGGTCTTCAGGACATCTTCCAGGGCACACTCACGGAGAATATCACGATGGGTGATTCGGACATAACCGCCTCCGACATCATGGAACTTGCAGACCGCATAGGCCTGACCGACTTCATACGGGAGCTGCCCTCCGGTCTGTCCTCTCCCATAGACCCCGTCGGGAAACGCCTGCCCCGCACCATCACGCAGAAGATACTCCTGTTGCGCGCACTCGCCGGCCATCCACGCCTGTTGCTTCTCGAAGAGCCGTGGCGGGGCATGGACCCGGCGAACGCCGAGCGGTGGCCGAAGCACCGTCATCGTCGTGTCCAACGACACCGGCTTTCAGGCCGGGGCCGACATCGTACTGGAGTTGCAGGAGGGAAGGCTGACAAAGGGGGGGGCGAAAAATCAGCACAGACCTTGAACCCAATGAACCCATCAACAGGTGACAAAAGCATGAGGGCAGACTTCATCAACCGCGACCTGGAGGAGCAGTTCAAGGAACTCGGACTTGGCTCCTACGAGAGAATCTACCGGATCCGTCAACGAAGCCGTGTGCGCCGCTGGACCCTGGGTATCCTGCTATCCCTGTCCATTTTGCTTTTCCTGCCCTGGACACAGAATATTAGGTCTAAAGGCTATGTAACCGCCCTGCGTCAGGAAAACAGGCCGCAGGAACTTAACACCGTTATTGCTGGCCGCATAATAAAATGGTACGTGAAAGAAGGCGATATTGTGAATAAGGGCGATACTATTGCCGAACTGGCAGAGATTAAAGACGCCTATCTCGATCCGCAGCTACTTACCCGGACCGATGAACAGATTGCTGCCAAAGAAACCAGTGCCAGCCAATACCGCAAAAAGGTAGCGGCCATCTCCCAACAAATAAACGCCATCCAGAACACGCTCCAATCTAAAACACGGCAGTTGCGCCTCAAGGTAATTAGTGATAGTATGGACGTGCTGGCGGCCGAAAACGATTTCAACGTAGCCGATGCCCAATGGAAACGGGCCCGGATAATGAAAGACAGTGGCCTTATTTCTCTGCAGCAACTGGAACAGCGGTCGCAATACCGGCAAAGTGCACTGGCCAAAAAGATAAGTGCCGACAATAAGTTCCAGAACACTAAAACAGAAATTGGACAAATACAGCAGGAGTACGACGAG
>RGVM01000520.1 GCA_010027295.1 Chitinophagia bacterium | reverse complement strand
TTTCTCATCTGCAGTCGACTTTGTTTTGGTACAACCCGTTTATACAATCGAGGGACGATTGCGTTCACTCGAAAGGTGATTTTTTATCATATTTTTCGGGTGAACGGCAGCCTGCCCGACAGCGGATGCCGTTTTTTTTGTAACATGAGGCGGCAAAACCATATAATGCGACGTTTCCTGTTTCTCGTCCTCGTTCATACGCTTGCGCTGCACGTATCGGCACAGAAACTGCCCGTCGGCGCGTCCTCCATCGTCTTTCCCAATCACGGGGAGCCATTGACGCTGCACACCTACCGGCCACCTACCTATGCCGACGGGCCCTTGCTGGTAGTCTTCCATGGCGTCAAGCGCAATGCGGAGGACTATCGGAACTACGCCATCCACATGGCCGAGAAGTTCCGCGCCATCGTGGTGACGCCGGAGTTCGACTCCGTCCGATTCTCCTCCGCCCGCTACCAGCGAGGCGGGGTGGTGAGGGATAAGAAGGCGGCGCCCCGTGAGGAATGGACCTATGCCATGATTCCCGGCATCGTCGAGTTCATCCGCGGAAAGGAAGGGAAGAAGGACCTTCCATACTACCTGATCGGCCATTCCGCCGGCGGACAGTTCCTCGTACGCATGGCCGCCTTCCTGCCGGGGGATGCCCGGCGGATCGTGGCCGCCAACCCGGGCTCCGACCTCTTCCCCACCCGCGACCAGCCCTTCGGCTACGGCTTCGGGGGACTCCCCGAGGAGCTCTCCTCCACGTCCGTCCTGCGGGCCTATCTGACCGCCCCCCTCACGCTCTATCTGGGAACCGACGACATCTACCCGCGCCCGAGCTTCGATGACAGTCCTGAGGCCATGGCCCAGGGAAGGCACCGCCTCGAAAGGGGCCGCAACTGCTTCGCCTTCGCCAAGGCCCTGGCGGAGAAGAACGGCTGGCCCTTCGGCTGGCGTAAGGTGGAGACGCCCGGCATCGGACACGATGCCGCATTTATGTTCGCAGCCCCCGAAGTGGAGGACGCTATTTTCGGGCCGCTGCCGACATCGTCCGCCAAATGAACGGAACCCACCGCTCCCTTTTCAACCCTTCAAACCAACCTCATGTCTGCACTCTTCGGCGTCATCTTCCATTTCATCGGCGGCTTCGCCTCCGGTAGTTTCTACATGCCCTACCGGAAGGTGAAGGGCTGGCACTGGGAGAGCTACTGGATCGTGGGAGGTCTCTTCTCCTGGCTGATCGTGCCGCCGCTGGCGGCCTGGCTCACGATTCCCGGCTTCGGCGAGATCATCGCGGGCGCAGGCGGACCCGTCATCGGCATGACCTTCCTGTTCGGCGTGCTCTGGGGCATCGGAGGCCTGACCTACGGCCTCGGCGTGCGATACCTGGGCGTGTCCCTCGGCAGCAGCATCATCCTGGGCCTCTGCATGGTTTTCGGCGCCCTCATCCCGGCCGTATGGTACGATTTCAGTCCCGTCGCGGGAAAGGACACCCTCTCGGCGATGACATCTTCCGACTGGGGGCGCACCATCCTTGCAGGACTGCTCGTCTGCATACTGGGCATCTGGATAAGCGGCCGCGCCGGGATGATGAAGGAGCGGGAGCTGCAGGCTGCCGGTGGTGACGGCAATGAAGGCGGCTCCGGGCTCGAGTACCGTTTCGGGCTGGGCATACTCGTCTCTATCGTGTCGGGCGTCCTCAGCGCCTGCTTCAACTTCGGCCTCGAGGCCGGACAGTCGATGGCCTCCCTCGCCAATGAGATCTGGAAGGCCGCCCATCCCGGCGAGGGAGAGTTCCTCTTCCGCAACAACGTCGTGTACGTGGTACTGTTATGGGGTGGCCTGACCACCAACCTGGTCTGGTGCATGGTCCTCAACGCCCGCAACCGCTCCTTCGGCGACTATACAGACAGCCGCACGCCGCTCATGCGCAACTACCTCTTCTCCGCCCTCGCCGGCACCACCTGGTTCCTGCAGTTCTTCTTCTACGGCATGGGCGAGAGCCGCCTCGGCAATGGGCCTAGCTCCTGGATCCTGCACATGGCCTTCATCATCCTCGTCGCCAACCTATGGGGACTCGTGTCAAGGGAGTGGAAGGGTGTGAGCAAGGCCACCATCCGTACCATCGCCGCCGGCATCGCCGTTATCATCCTCTCGGTGCTGGTGGTGGGATATGGGAACGCACTGCACCAGGGGAACTGATCATCACACAATCCATCATCCATCCGCGAGAGGCCCTTCTATTCAAACCAAAGAATATGAGAATCGACAGGAAGGATATCGAGACACACAACGACG
>RGVM01000519.1 GCA_010027295.1 Chitinophagia bacterium | reverse complement strand
AATTTCGCCGAGAGCTCGAGGGAGATGATTGTATCCGGCGACTACACCCGTGTGCAGATCAACTTCGAGCCCTTCTGGGAGAAGCCTCCGCTGTTCTTCTGGCTGCAGGTGCTCTCCATGAAGGCCTTCGGGATCAACGAATATGCGGCCAGGCTGCCGAACGCCGTCTGCGGCATCCTCACGCTGCTATCGCTCTTTCTGATCGGACGGCGGCTGCACGGCGAGCGCTTCGGGCTCTGGTGGGCCTTCCTCTACGCCGCCACCGTGATGCCGCATGCCTATTTCAAGAGCGGCATCATCGACCCCTGGTTCAACTTCCTGACATTCCTCGGCGTGTATTTCCTGTCAGACTTCCTGTCAGGCGGGGATGGGCGCCGATGGCCTGTTCGGCCGCTGGTGCTGTCGGCCCTCTGCACAGGCCTTGCCGTGGTTACCAAGGGGCCTGTCGCACTCCTGCTGGTCCTGCTGACCTATGCGCTCTCCATCGTATGGAACCGATGGAAGGGATGGGTCCCCTTCCGCTACTACCTCCTCTGGGCGGGCGTGTTCGCGGCCGTCACCCTCGCCTGGTTCGGGATGGAGGTATGGCAGCACGGGTGGTGGTTCCTCGATGAGTTCGTAAAATACCAGCTGCGGCTCGCCGGTACGCAGGATGCAGGCTTCAAGGGCTTCCCGGGATACACTTTCGTGGTGCTCCTTGTCGGCTGTTTCCCGGCCTCCCTGCTGATCCTGCGTTTCCGCAACCAGGAAGAAGAGCAGGGGGCTGCCAAGGCCTTCAGGGGCTTGATGGTGGCAGGCCTCATCGTCACCTACATTGTCTTCAGCCTGGTCAGGACCAAAGTGCTTCACTACTCCGCCTTCGCCCATTTCCCCATCGGCTATCTCGCTGCGTCCACGCTTCATGGTCTCTTCAACGGCACTTCTTCCATCCGGTCATGGCAGCGGACGGCGCTGCTGGCCATGGGACTGCTCTGGGGCCTTCTCTTCACGGCCCTCCCGCTGGTGGGCACACACATCGAATGGCTCAGGCCCTACCTTTCCGCAGATCGTTTCGCACTGGCCAACCTCGATGCCGATGTGCCATGGGGTCACTGGATGATGATCCCGGGAATAGGCTACCTGATCGCCGTGGTCGTGTCGTGGCGATCGATGCGGAGGGGTAGGATGAAAGCCGCATTCCTCACCCTTCTCGCGGCCAACATCGCCATGCTGCAGTTCGCATTGACCGAGTTCGCACCGCGTATCGAAGGGTACTCGCAGCGTGCCGCCATCGAGTTCTTCCAGTCTGTCAGCGGGCAGCATGCCTATGCGGAAACGGTCGGCTATAAAAGCTATGCGCCTTATTTCTATTTCGCCGTCAAGCCCGGCAACCGGAAAGAGACGAAGGATGAGGGGTGGCTCCTCTCTGCCGAGCGGATAGACAGGCCCGCATATCTGGTGGTGCGCGTCGACAAGCGCGACGGCGTACTCCGGGAGTTCGGCGACCGCCTCGAAGTGCTCTACGAGAAGAACGGATACGTGTTCATGGTCCGTAGGGAGTGAGGACCCTGCCTGACGGTTCAGTACAGACGACTGCGCATCAGACCCCAGAGGCAGAGCCTGTGGACGATGGACACTCTGAGGCATCCCAGTCCGTACTTGAGGCTCCTCCTGAAGTTGATGCTGCTGGCCTCATCGAAGTACTTGGTGGGACAGGTGATCTCGCCGATCCTGAATCCCTTGAAGAAGATCTGGGAGACCATCTCGTTGTCGAAGACGAAATCGTCGTCGCAGGCCTCTATCCTGACGGCCTCCAGCACCTCCCTGGAGAAGGCCCGGTAGCCCGTGTGGTATTCCGACAGCTTCTGGCCCAGCAGCAGGTTCTGCGTCAGGGTCAGCACCCGGTTGGAGACATACTTGTAGATGGGCATTCCGCCCTCTAGCGCCCCGTTGCCCAGGATGCGGCTGGCGAACACCACTGGATAGACGCCGTTGGCGATGACACCCACCATCGAATGAATGAGCTTCGGCGTGTACTGGTAGTCGGGGTGCAGCATCACCACGATGTCGGCCCCGAGCTCCAGGGCCTTTGCGTAGCAGGTCTTCTGGTTGCCGCCATAGCCCCTGTTCCGCTCGTGGCGGATGGTATGGCGGATGCCGAGCGAATTGGCCAGCTCCAGCGTTCCATCGCGACTGGCGTCGTCCACCAGCACGACCTCGTCCACGATGTCGAAGGGAATCTCCCGGTATGTCTTCTCGAGGGTCTTCTCCGCGTTGTAGGCGGGAAGGACGACTACTACT
>RGVM01000518.1 GCA_010027295.1 Chitinophagia bacterium | reverse complement strand
TTCCTCATCCTGCGGGAGTCCATTCCCAGAGACGATAGGAACACGGGCCGACCTGTCACTTAAGGGAAGCACGGAGAAGAGAGAGGGCCCCTCATGTCCTTCATCTGTCTGAAGGTTGACCACTCGATGCCGCGTGGGCGGAAACATGAAGTGGTTCAAACCCCGCAGGGCCAGCGTCGGAACCGGCCCCCAGGATTGGCTAGAAAGTTCATGGTCGGGTAGGCGGAAGCTTATGCCGGGAAGGGCCTCTGTGCCTGGCTTCAGGCGTACACTGGCCACCGGTTTGGCAAAGTCACAGGTAGAAAATTCCTCCAACTCGGATGGGTATTTCCAACACTGGCTCTGTCCTTCCACCCAAATCAGATCAAGGCATATCAACTGCATGGCGAGCAGTTCCTCAAAGCTGTAGGGACCGGTCTTCTTGTTATTCCGAAGCAGATGGTAGGCACGCATGAAGGCAGGAATCACTGAAAGTTAGACCATCAGGGTCGGAATGTCAACATGCAGATGAAAAACGAAAAACACTTCCAACAGGTCCTCCCGGGAAGTACTCCCAATAACTTTCCACAGGGGTGGAAAAATGATGGCGTCCAGGGTGTTTCCCAGGACTTGAAAGCGCCCTTTTTGAATTACATTTGTCGTCGATTCAGACAGGATTTCCAAGGCTTAAAAAGAGGAAAGGAAGATGGCAGAGAACCAGGGTCCGGAACTGACGCAGGACAACGACAGGATCATACCGGTGAATATCGAGGAGCAGATGAAATCCTCGTACATCGACTATTCCATGAGCGTGATTGTCGGGAGGGCCCTACCCGACGTCAGGGATGGCCTGAAGCCCGTACACAGGCGCATCCTGTACGCCATGAACGAACTTGGCATCGACCACAACAAGCCCACCCGCAAATGCGCCCGTATCGTGGGCGAGGTGCTCGGTAAGTTCCACCCGCATGGCGACACCGCTGTGTACGACACGCTGGTGCGGATGGCTCAGGAATGGAATATGCGGTATCCCACGGTCGAGAAGCAGGGCAACTTCGGTTCACCCGACGGAGAAGGCCCCGCAGCCATGAGGTACACCGAGGCCAGGCTTCAGCGGATCTCGGCTTTTATGATGGCGGACATCGACAAAGAGACGGTCGACTTCCAGCTGAACTTCGACGATTCCATCGAGGAGCCGACGGTCCTGCCCACGCGGATTCCACACCTCCTGGTGAACGGTAGTAGTGGCATAGCCGTGGGCATGGCTACCAACATGCTCCCCCACAACCTCTCGGAAGTCATAGACGGTTGTATCGCCTATATCGACGACCGCGAGATAACGATCGAGTCGCTGATGGAACATGTCAAGGCGCCGGACTTCCCCGGTGGCGGCATCATTTACGGTATGAGTGGGGTGAGGGCGGCCATGCACACCGGCAGGGGCCGCGTCGTAATCCGGGGCAAGGTCAGTATCGAGACCAAGGCCAACGGGAGGGAACAGATCATCATCACCGAAGTACCCTACCAGGTGAGCCGGGACACGCTCACCGCCCGCATCGGCCAGCTCGTCAACGACAAGGTCATCGAAGGCATCTCACATGTCAACAACGAGTCAAACGAGAAGGAAGGCACGCGCATCGTCATAGACCTGAGGAAGGACGGCGTATCGAGCGTCATCGTCAACCAGCTGTACAAACATACGGACCTTCAGACATCCTACGGCATCAACAACGTCGCCCTGGTCAGGGGCAGGCCGCGTACCCTGAACCTGAAGGAGCTGATCCTGGAGTTCGTAGAGTTCCGGCACGAGGTCGTAATCCGCAGGTCTCGGTACGAACTGCGCGAAGCCGAGAAAAAGGCCCATGTGCTGCAGGGCTACCTGATAGCCCTCGACCATCTTGACGAGGTAATCCGGCTAATCCGAGAGTCTGTCAATCCCGAAGAGGCCCGCAACGGCCTCATGCACTCCTTCGGCATGTCCGAGATACAGGCGAAGGCAGTATTGGAATTGAGGCTCCAGCGCCTCACGGGCATGGAGCGCGATAAGATCCGGGAGGAGTACGACGAGATCATGAAGGTCATAGACCACCTGCGTCTGCTGCTGTCCGACGAGGGCATGCGCTTCGAACTGATCAAGACCGAGCTCCGCGAGGTGAAGGATAAGTTCGGCGATGCCCGTCGCTCCGAGATCACATTCCTCGACGACGAGGTGAGCATGCTCGACCTCATCAAGGAGGAGGACGTTGTCATCACCGTCTCCCATCTCGGATATATCAAGCGCACCTCCTCCGACGAGTACCG
>RGVM01000517.1 GCA_010027295.1 Chitinophagia bacterium | reverse complement strand
TCCGAACGTGACGGAAACCTCATCGCCATCCCCAAGGACCTGGCGGGCGACGTGGCCGGGATGGCAGGCTTGATCAGGCTCCGCAAGTCGGGCGTGCTGGTCGGCCGGCTGCTGCGCGGCAGCCTCCTGCCCGACCACGAGCTGGCCATGAGTACACTGCTGCACCCCGGGCGGCCGCTGCTGCCCCTCTCCCGGGAGGATGCCGTCATGTACCTGCGGAAGGAAGCGGTGGCGCTAGTGGGGCAGACGCAGGGATGGGCGCTCGCCTCCTGGATGGGCCTTCCGCTCGGATGGCTCAAATGCATGCCCAACCGCAGCAACAACCACTACCCGTCGGAATGGCGCATCCGGAGCGCAGGGGCTCCCGTGATGGGGAAGGATGCATGGGGGGATGGGTCCGAGTAGCTGCGAATGGCGTATTTTTACATTCTGAGACATCCCTCCGGTATTCCGAAGAAAACCATACGCATGAAGAGGTTCACCCCGGTCCTTGCCATCATCCTCGCCGCCTGTCTGACGACGCATGCGCAGGCTTCAGGTCCCCTGATGCCCGAAAGGGGCGACGGCAAGGTCTGGCTCCGGCACACCGTGGCGCCCAAGGAGAACTGGTACAGCGTCGCGAGGCTCTACCATATAGGTCCGCGCGACATCGCCGCCTTCAACGCCACGGATATCGCCAAGGCGCTCACCATCGGGCAGACGCTCCGCATACCCCTCACGGAGGCCAACTTCGCCCAGTCGGGCAAGCCCGCGGCCGACGAGGCCTTCGTCCCCCTGTACCACCTCGTGGCCGGGAAGGAGGGACTCTACCGCATCGGGCAGGAATACAACGGCATCGGCATCGAAGCACTGAAAGCCCTTAACGGGATGACTTCCGACGCCGTCAAGTCGGGCTCCCGTCTCGTCATAGGATTCCTCCGGGTGAGTCGCGACCAGAATGAATGGGCCGGCCGGACCCTGTTGCCTGCGGCTGCCAAAGTCACGCCCCCCGTCAATGCCTCTGAAAAGATACCCTCCGCGTCCGATGTCAAGGCGACTGCCGAGAAGAAGCCGGAGCCTCCCGTGGCCACACCCCGCCGCGATACGGTTGTGACGCGCAGCACACCCTCACCCAAGGTGACGGAGCCCGTCAGGAGCCGCGTTGACTCAGCGATAGCCCCGGGCGGATACTTCGCGGCACTCTATGCCGAGCAGTCGAAGTCGGGCAGCCGCCAAGAGCAGAGCGGCACCGTCGCACCCTTCAAGAGCACCAGCGGTTGGAAGGACGGGAAATACTATCTGCTGATGAGCGGGGTGGTCCCGGGCACGGTGGTACGGGTGACGAACCCGACCACTGGACGCAGCATCCATGCCAAGGTGCTGGGCGACCTGCCTCCGATACGGGAGAACGAGAAGGTCACGGCCCGAATGAGCAACGCCGCGTACTCCGCATTGCAGCTCGCAGAGGGCGGCCTCGAGCTGCGGCTCGAATGGATGAGACAGTAGGGAGGCCGACGCTCCCGCATCATACCATCCGCGTGTAGGGCCGACAGGCCCGAGGCGCACAAAAAGCACTCCATGCGTATGCTCCGCCGTGTCCTCGCGATCCTCGCCGTCATTCTGATCCTTTCCGCTTTGGGAGTCTGGGCCTGGCTGAAGTCGCTCGAGCCCGACTATTCCGGCGAGCTGCGTCTCCCCGGCCTCAAAGCCCCCGTCGAAGTGGTCTTCGACGAGTTCGCCGTGCCACATATCCAGGCGCAGGACGAGGAGGACCTCTTCATGGCCTTTGGCTACCTGCATGCACGCGACCGCCTCTTCCAGATGGAGGTCATCCGACGGCTAGGGAGCGGACGCCTCGCAGAGGTCTTCGGCGAGAAGGCGCTGGCGAGCGACAGGCTCTTCCGTACGCTGTCCTTCCGTCAGCACGCCGAGCGCAGCGTCGACAGCATGCTGGCCCATCCGGAACGGCCGCACGTGAAGGCCGCCATGGCATACCTGAAAGGTGTGAACCACTTCATCGCCACGGGCGCCACCCCCGTCGAGTTCACGTTGGCCGGCATTCCCAAGACCCCCTTCGAGCCCGAGGACATGGAGGTCATCGTGTCGTACATCGGTTATACGTTCACGGGAGCCTTCCGGACGGAGCCCATCGCCACGGCGGTGGCCGAGCAGTGGGGCATGGACCATGTCCGCGACGCCTTCGCAAACTGGCCCGACAGCGCCTGGACGCTACCCGTGCAGCGACCCGGCGACGCGTCGCGGCTGCAGGCGGCCCGGACCCTCGCCGAGATGACCGAGCGC
>RGVM01000516.1 GCA_010027295.1 Chitinophagia bacterium | reverse complement strand
GTCGAAGGAATTCAAACGGATGCTGGTCACGGCCGCGCTACCCTATGCGAACGGTCCGCTGCACATCGGCCACCTAGCCGGCTGCTACCTGCCGGCAGATATCTACGTTCGCTACCAGCGGGCGCGCGGACGCGACATCCGCTTTGTCTGCGGCAGCGACGAACACGGCGTACCCATCACCATCCGCGCCATGAAGGAGGGCGTCTCTCCCCAGGAAGTGGTCGACAAGTACCACGCCATCATCCGAGACAGCTTCGCCGGGATGGGCATCTCCTTTGATATCTATTCCCGGACCTCCAACCCTGTTCACCACGAGACCTCAGCCGGCATCTTCAAAAGGATATACGATCTGGGCCTCTTCGAGGAAAAGGAATCCGAACAGTACTTCGACGAGAAAGCAGGCGTATTCCTGGCCGACCGCTACATCACCGGCACATGCCCTGTCTGCCAGAAGCCAGGCGCCTACGGCGACCAGTGCGAGAAATGTGGCAGCTCCCTCTCGCCGGATCAACTCATAGACCCCAGATCCACCCTCAGCGACGCCGTGCCCGTCAAACGGAGCACCCGACATTGGTACTTCCCCCTGCAGGACTACGAGCCCTGGCTGAAACAGTGGATCCTAGAAGGGCATAAGGACTGGAAGAACAATGTCTACGGCCAATGCAAGAGCTGGCTCGACAGCGGCCTCCAGAGCCGCGCCATGACACGCGACAGCCAATGGGGCGTCAAAGTGCCGCTGCCCGACACCGAGGGCAAGGTCCTCTATGTTTGGTTCGACGCCCCCATCGGGTACATCAGCGCCACCAAGGAGCTCACGTCCGACTGGGCCGACTACTGGTGCCGCGAAGACACCAAGCTGGTACATTTCATCGGCAAGGACAACATCGTCTTCCACTGCATCATCTTCCCGGCGATGCTGAAGGCGTTCGTACTTCCGGAGAACGTCCCTGCCAACGAGTTCCTGAACATAGAAGGAGAAAAGGTGTCCACCTCCCGAAACTGGGCCGTCTGGGTGCACGAGTACCTGGCCGACCTCCCCGGCTGTCAGGACGTGCTACGTTACGTGCTCTGCGCCAACGCGCCTGAAACCAAGGACAATGACTTCACCTGGAAGGACTTCCAGGATCGCAACAACAGCGAGCTAGTGGCCATCCTGGGCAACTTCGTCAACCGCACCTTCGTGCTGATGCACAAGCTCTGCGGTGGCAAGGTCCCCCGCCTCCACGAGCCGCGGATGGACGAGGCGGACACCCTCATGTTCTCCGAGTTCCGCCTCACGGCCGACAGGGTCGCCGACGCCATCGAGAACTACCGCTTCCGGGAAGCCCTATACGACGTGATCGACCTGGCCCGCAAGGGCAACAGATACATGCAGGAGAAGGAACCCTGGATCGTAGCACGGAACCTCATCGAGCGTCCATCCGACCAGGAGCTTATCGACAACTGCCTGCACGTCTGCCTGCAACTCTGCGCCAACCTCGCCATCCTCGCAAACCCCTTCCTGCCCGAGACCTCGCGCAAGATGCTCCATATGATGAAAGTCGTGGAGAAGATGCTCGAGTGGGACAACGCAGGGAAGACCAGACTCCTGAGCCCGGGCTACTCGCTCCGCGAGCCTCAGCTCCTCTTCCGCAAGATAGAGGACGCCGAAATCGAGGAACAGGTCCGCAAACTCAGAGCCGGCAGCCTCGCCAAGCCCGAGACACCACCCGACGTGAACACCCCTCCATCCGAACCTTCAGCTACGACGTCAACACCGCAGGCCAAGCCCGGCATCGTCTTCGACGACTTCGCCCGGATAGACTTACGCGTAGGTACCATCCGGCATGCCGAGAAACTACCGAAGGCCGACAAGCTCCTCCGCCTCGAGGTCGACATGGGTGGCGAGACGCGCACCATCGTTTCAGGTATCGCCCTCCACTTCGCGCCGGAAGAGGTCGTCGGCCGACAGGTGGTGGTCGTCGCCAACCTGGCCCCCCGCAAGATGCGCGGTGTCGAGAGCCATGGCATGATCCTCATGGCCGACGACGGGCAGGGCGGCCTCCGGCTTGTCTCACCAGACAGCGAAGTGCCGCCCGGCTCCTCCGTGAGTTGAAAGGTTCGCCTGCCTCGAAAGGCGCTAATTTTGGACCATGAGGCGCCTGCTGAAAATCTCCGCCGTCCTGGCCCTCGTACTTGCGTTGCTAGGCCTCGGTGCCTATGCATGGGTCATCCGCCATGCCGGAGAATTGGTGCGCGCACTCATCCTCCGCGAATCCGACGGGACGGTCGACATCCGCAT
>RGVM01000515.1 GCA_010027295.1 Chitinophagia bacterium | reverse complement strand
CTCCGTCTACCAGGGTGTCCACTGCAGGTCCGAGGGCGAGCCCGTCCTCTTCCTGCAGGATCCTGAGGGTATGGACCGCGATCTGCGCAAGGCTTCCATCGACGCCATCAACGAAGTGAACCGACTGACCTATGAGGAACTGGGGGATCCCGAGACCCTGTCCCGCATCTCACAGTACGAGATGGCCTTCAAGATGCAGATAGCCGTCCCGGAAGTGATGAACATCCGCGACGAGCCCGCGTACATCCATGAGCTGTACGGCACGGACCCGTCGGAGGGATCCCTCGCCAACAACATCCTGCTGGCGCGCAAGCTGGTGGAGAACGGGGTCCGCTTCGTACAGATCTTCGACTGGGGATGGGACACCCACGGTACCAGCCCGGATGGCGCAATAGACATCGGACTCGTCAACAAATGCAGAAAGGTCGACCGGGCCATGACCGCCCTGATTCTCGACCTCAAACAGCGCGGCCTGCTCGACGAGACCCTCGTAGTATGGGGCGGGGAGTTCGGCAGAACCCCCATGCAGGAGAACCGCGAGGGAAAGCAGAACCTCTTCAAGGGACGCGATCACCATTCCGACGCCTTCAGCATCTGGATGGCGGGCGGTGGCATCCGGAAGGGCTTCTCCTTCGGCGAGACCGACGAGATCGGCTATAACGCGATACAGGGAAAAGTGTCCGTGTACGACGTGCAGGCAACCATCCTCAACCAGCTGGGCTTCGACCACGAACGGCTCACCTACGAGTTCCAGGGCCGGCCCTTCCGTTTGACCGATGTACACGGGTCAGTGATCCGCGATATCATAGCCTGACAAATCCCACCCAGCAACCCAGTCTCCCATGCCCTCCACCCGAAGGACATTCCTCGCACAGGCCTCCCTCCTATCCGTCGCCCTTGAGGGTTTCGCCGCCAGGCTTGCCACACCCGCCCCCGGCTACTCCGTGAAAATGTTCGCCACCAACTGGGGCTTCCGCGGAACCCTCGACGAGTTCTGCCGCAAAGCCAGGGAGACCGGGTACGACGGTATCGAAGTATGGCTGCCGGCCAACCCCGAGGACCGGCCCCAGCTCCTGGAAACCGTGAAACGCCACGGTCTCTTGCTGGGCCTCCTCTGCGGTTCGGGTGCCAGAGAGCCGGGGCCTCATTACGAGCAGTTTACTAAAGCGGTAACGGAGGCTACGGCCCTCAAGCCATTGTATATCAATTGTCACTCGGGAAAAGACTTCCACAGTTTCGAGCGGAACAAGGCCTGCATGGACTTCACCATCAGCCTGGCAAAGCAGTCCGGAGTCAGGATACTCCATGAGACCCACCGCGGACGGGCCCTCTTCGCCGCGCATGTCGCCCGGGAATTCGTGGAGAAGACACCCGACCTGAGGCTGACACTCGACGCATCCCATTGGTGCAACGTGCACGAGAGCCTGTTGGGAGACCAGCAGGCCACTCTGGACATCATCCTGCCGCGCGTGGACCATATACATGCCCGTGTCGGTCACCCCGAAGGTCCGCAGGTGAGCGACCCGAGGGCACCCGAATGGAAGAGCGCGGTGGAGGCCCATCTGGGCTGGTGGGACCGCATCGCCACCCAGAAAAGAGCCGAAGGGCGATTGCTGACCATCCTAACCGAGTTCGGACCACCCGATTATATGCCAACCCTGCCTTATACGCGCCAACCCCTTGCCGATCAATGGGATATCAATGCCCATGTCATGCAGGTACTGAGAAAGCGCTATGCGTGAATAGATGTATTCAATGCGCCTAAAGCATAACTTCTATGTCTTCTTTCCTGGGTCATTTGCATCCCGCATTGGTACACTTGCCGATAGGAATCATCCTGCTGGCTTGCTTGTTTGAATGGCTCTCTCATCGGGCGGCATACGGATATCTCGCACCCGCCGTCCGTCCCGCCTATGGATTGGGCGCCATCTCTGCCATCCTGGCTTGTACGACGGGATACCTGCTGGCGGAAGGCGGCGGATACGATTCGGAGACCCTGGATCGGCACCGATGGGTGGGTTTCGCCACGGCTGTTTTTTCATCTGTACGATTCCTGGCAGAAAGGTCGAAGGCCTTCCTGGGTCTGCCTAAAGGCATCCGGATACTGCCCTCCCTCACATTGCTCATCCTGATATCCGTGGGAGGGCATCTCGGCGGGACGCTCACCCATGGGTCGGGCTACCTCTTGGAGGGCGCGCCGGCATGGGTCCGATACGGGTTGGGGGAGGACAAGGCGGCCCCTTCAGGCATACGGGTGGCCGACGTGCAGGAGGCGAGGGTGTATGA
>RGVM01000514.1 GCA_010027295.1 Chitinophagia bacterium | reverse complement strand
ATACAGCAACAAGCATCACGATGGCTTCCTCGGGCATGCCTATCTCGGCGAGTGGGTCAACATCGGCGCGATGACCACCAACAGCGATCTGAAGAACACCTACGGCACCATCCGCGTCGCGCTCGGCGGCGCCGGCCAGGTCGATAGCGGCGTGCTGAAGCTCGGCTGCTTCCTGGCCGATCACGTCAAGCTCGGCATCGGGGTCCACCTGAATGGTGGCGCGATGATCGGGACCGGATCGAACATCTTCGGCGTGCACTTCGCGCCCAAGACCATTCCGCCGTTCACCTGGGGCGGCGAGGTGTTCCGCGAGTACCGCATCGATGCGATGGTCGATCAGTTGCGCACGCTTGGCGAGGCCATTCGCTTCGCAATGCTTCTGGAAGGGTACTGCATCGTTGAAAAAGGTGAACGCCTGCCAGCGTGAACCTTGTGTTGCTACGGGCCCGTATGACCGCTTACGACTATGCAGCCCTGCAACTCATCGTGAACGTACCAGATTACCCGGCCGAGAAGGTGAACTCCGGCAAGGGCAGTGTCTCCCCACCCCGGAGGGCCGACTCATGGGCGAGGATGCCCACGCAGGTGATGTTGGCCGACTGACGGGCGTCGGGGAAGGGCTTCCTGCCCTGTACCAGTGCGTCGACAAACTCATGGACGAGGTGAGGGTGTGAGCCGCCGTGGCCGGCACCCTGCGTGAAGGACAGATGCGTGTTGTCGTCGAGGTCGTAGACGCCCCTCGTCGTGAACAACCGGATGGGCTCGGGCAGCAGGTGGGCGTAGTCGGGCGCATGCACCTCCTCGGGAATCTCGGGCTCGGGACGCTTGGCCGTATGCACGACCAGCGGACGGCCTTCTATCAATGGCCATTCGACTGACTTCTGCGAACCGTAGACCTCGAAGCTCTCGCGATACTGGCGGGCCGTGTCGAAGAGGGAGCGGTAGACATGCGCGGCGATGTCGCTGTTGCGAAACCGGACATGAGTGCTCTCGACGGCGAAAGAAGAGCCATAATGGGCGTGCAACTCCTCTCGTATCTTGCCCGAGCCGAAGCAGGATACGGAAGCGGCCTCCGCCCGGGTCAGCCCGAGGACGGGACCCACGCAGTGTGTCGCGTAGTGCATCGGGGGCAGACCGGGCCAGTAGTCGGGCCAGCCGTCCATATCCTGCTGGTGACTGGCCTTCAGGAACTGCACCCTGCCCAGCTCGCCCCTTTCGTAGAGCTCCTTCATGAAGAGAAACTCGCGTGCGTAGACAACCGTCTCCATCATCATGTAGGTGAGGCCAGTACGCTCGGTGAGCTCGACGATGCGGCGGCAGTCGTCCACGGACGTGGCCATAGGCACCGTGCAGGCCACGTGCTTACCAGCCTCCAGGGCCATGATCGACTGTCGTGCGTGGTCGGGGATGGGGGTGTTAATGTGTACCGCGTCGATATCGGGGTCGCGCAGCAGTTCCTCGTAGTCGGTGTAGCGCTTCTGCACGCCGAAGTGGTCGCCGACGGCGTCGAGCTTCTGCCTGTTGCGCTGGCAGATGGCATGCATCTCGGCGTCGGGGTGGCGCTGGTAGATGGGGATGAACTCGGCGCCGAAGCCCAGACCGACGATGGCTACCCTGATCTTGCGACTCATATCCTGATTTTTAATGTTGGTTTTTCTAAGGTCAGTCGCCTGGCATCCTCAGGATGCCCATCGGCGCAGGAAGGCCAGTCCCTCTGAGGCGAGGAGATCCTGGCTTTCGGCCATGGGCCGCCAGAAGCAGACGGCACCGGCGAGGGAGCGGTTGTCGGTGGTGAAGCTCTCGATGCTCACGGCGCCCCGGTATCCGATGTCCTCCAAGCCTTGGCGGTAGTCGTCCCATCGGACCTGCCCCGTTCCCGGGGTGCCGCGGTAGTTGTCCGCCACCTGCAGGTGCAGGAGACGGTCTCCGGCCTCGGTGATGGCGGCGTGGACATCAGGTTCCTCTATGTTCATGTGGAAGGCGTCGAGGAGGATGCCCGCGGCGGGATGGTCGACCTGGTCGATCATCCGGATGGCATCCGCGCAGGTGTTGACCATGTCCGACTCGAATCGGTTCAAGGGTTCGATGGCAAGGCGGAGACCTCTATCGGAGGCCATCTTGCAGGCAGTGCGCAGGTTCTCGACGGCCAGGTCCCATTCCTGCAGGCGCTGTACGGGCGGCACCATGCGGGCCTTGCCGACGGCGGAATACATAGGCCCTCCGAGGAAGCCCGCCCCCAGGGCTGTGCAGATGTCGAGGCAGCGGGAGATGTAGTCAAGGCAGTGGCGGTG
>RGVM01000513.1 GCA_010027295.1 Chitinophagia bacterium | reverse complement strand
TCCCAGAAGACAGGCTCGGTGGTGTACTTCACCGAGCCTGTCTTCTGGGATGTCGTCAAATTCAAGTTCTAATAGCCCAAAACCGAAAGAACATGTATAGCAAGATCAAGCATATCCCGGTCCTGGCGCTGATGGCAACCGTCCTCTTCGCTTCCTGCCGGAAAGAGGAGCTCAACCCGGTCGCCACTCCCGAGCCCGGTGTCTGGGGTCAGGGCAAGCTGAACTCGGGTCAGTTCACCGCCGGTGCCGACGCCACATCCAAGGTCTCGATGCAGCTCAAGTGGATCGATGTGAACAAGAAGGTTACCATCACCAAGATGGAGGTCTTCATCACCATGACCGAGAAGTACACGGACAAGAACGGCAACCCCGCCACGGCCAACCATGGCACGAAGTCCTACAAGGTCTTCGACGCAAAGGGCAACAACGAGCCGGTGCTGTTCGACATCACGGCAAACGAGGTCTACACCCTGTTCCAGACTGCGAAGTTCGACTACGGCAAGGGAGCCGGCAACCAGGACGTCTTCTCGACGGCCAATGGTCGTCCGGCAGGCGCCCGCTTCACCAAGAACGACAGCTTCTCCATGACCTGGGCCCTGACCAGCAAGGATGGGCTCGTCTACAAGTGGTGGTCGGTCTCCGTGGTGAATGGTGAGATCTACGTCAATCAGCCCGACATCGCAGCCAATGCGAACGTCGACTGGAGCGTGAAGTAACCCTTCCGTCCGAATACGCAGTCCTTGTGGCTGCAACCTGAAATTGGGAATAAAGCGATTTATTCCCAATTTCGTTTTCATACCCTTCCGAACCTCCTCGGATGAAAGCCAGCCCGACATTCCTTGTTTCGTTTGCCCTCACGCTGATGGGCTTGTCAGCATCCCGGCTTTCTGCCCAGGAGAAGGTCACCTACTGGCAGAATGTCCGCCCCATCCTCCAGCAGCACTGTGTGAAATGCCACAGCCCGGGCGAAGTGGGTCCCTTCCCCCTAAGGGATTACGACGAGGTGCTCTCCCATGCCGGCTTCATCGCCCATGTGACGAGGACACGCTACATGCCGCCCTGGAAGGCCGACACGGCCTTCCGGCATTTCGCCAACGAGAATGTGCTGTCGGAGCAGGAGATTGCCACCATCGCCGCCTGGGTGGCCGGTGGGAAGCAGGAAGGGGATGCGCCCAAAGAGCCCCGTCGATCGAAGTCAGGTCGAAAGGCTGCCGAACCGAATGGCCAGCCGTCCATCGGGAACGATCGTCTGCGGGTCTCCATGCGCCGCGCATTTTCCATCCCAGGCAGCAACCGCGAGGAGTTCCGCTTCTTCCACATCCCCTTGCGGAACACAGACACGCTCTATGTCCGTGCCATCCGCTTCATACCGGGCAATCGCAAGCTGGTGCACCATGCCCGGATCATGTGCGACACCAGCGGACTGACCGAGGGCATCGACGGACTATCCGCCGAGGATCCGCATTCCTTCGACTATCAGACCAAGCCCTTGTCGGATCCCTTCCTGTACGGGTGGGTGCCCGGCAACGACCGTATCCGATTTCCCGAGGGTATGGTGAAGAAGATCCTGCCCGGCACGGCCCTTATCCTGAACATCCACTATTCGCCTAGCCAGACGCCCCAGACCGACTCGTCGAGCATCGAGTTCGAGCTGACCGGCCCGGAAGGCAAGGTCGAGCTCAGGACCTTCACCATGACGGAGGAGCTGATTTCCAACAAGCCCTTCCGGATACCGGCCGAGGCGCGCAAGACCTTCTACATGCTGTCGGAGCCCCTGCCGGAGGATATGTCGCTGGTCACCATCATGCCGCATATGCATCTGCTGGGGAAATCGTTCAAGGCTTTCAGTGTGTCCCCGGGTGGGGATGTATCTCCCCTGGTGCATGTCCCCGACTGGGATTTCAACTGGCAGATGACCTATCAGTACCTCTCACCCCTGCCCTTGCCCAAGGGTTCGGTCATCTATGCCAACGCCGAGTACGACAACACGCGGTCCAACCCCCGGAACCCCAACCTGCCTTCGAAGGAGACCGGACAGGGCTGGGGTACCCGCGATGAGATGATGAACCTGGTCATCTACTACGTGCCCGGTCG
The DNA here is from genome assembly GCA_010027295.1 of Chitinophagia bacterium. Classification (GTDB taxonomy): domain Bacteria; phylum Bacteroidota; class Bacteroidia; order Chitinophagales; family Chitinophagaceae; genus Pollutibacter. The sequence goes on along the minus strand of RGVM01000513.1, from coordinate 206 downwards.
TTTGCAGCAACCTTGACGTACAGGTTTTGAGAACTGTACCCAGTTTTGAAAACTCCCGGTAGTTCTGAGAACTACCCCCGGTTTTGAGAACTGTACCCGGTTTTGAGAATCTCCGGTGGTTTTGAGAACACCCGGCAGTTCTGAGAACTGTACCCAGTTTTGAAAACTCCCGGTAGTTCTGAGAACTACCCCCGGTTTTGAGAACT
>RGVM01000512.1 GCA_010027295.1 Chitinophagia bacterium | reverse complement strand
CCACAACGGCTGCCGCCCCCCCAAGAAGCGCCGCGTCTGACGCAGTATTATACTCATCCCACATGGGTGCAGGATCAAGTTTTATGATTTTTTGAAGATCCTGCACCGGAACTAAAAAATCAAATTTTACCATGGCACGTTACACAGGTCCCAAATCGCGGATCAATCGGAAGTTCGGGGAACAGATCCTGGGCAACCGCTCCATCGAGAAGAACCCGACGCCCCCGGGCCAGCACGGTCCTTCCAAGCGCCGCAAGGCTCCCGGCGAGTACGCCCTCCAGCTGCGCGAAAAGCAAAAGGCCAAGTACACCTACGGTGTGCTCGAGCGTCAGTTCCGGAACACTTTCGACGCCGCGGCCCGAATGAAGGGTGTCACCGGCGAGAACCTCATCAAACTGCTCGAAGCCCGTCTGGATAACACGGTCTATCGCCTCGGCATCGCCCGCTCCCGGCCGGCTGCCCGCCAGATGGTAGCGCACAAGCACATCACCGTCAACGGTCAGGTCCTGAACGTTCCCTCTTACCGTCTCCAGCCCGGCGACGTGGTATCGATTAAGGAGAAGAGCCTCTCCAACGAGGCCATCCTCGGACAGCTGAGGCCGAAAGGCAATAAGATCAACTGGTTGGAGTGGAACGAATCGCAGAAAGCCGGCACTTTCATGGCGCTTCCCGAGCGGGAGAGCGTTCCCGAGAATATCCGGGAGCAACTCATCGTCGAACTCTATTCGAAGTAACCCAGCGGGGCCACACCGCCCCATGCCAGACACCGATCCAGCCCCTCGGGGCATAACCGAAAACCAGACGACAACCATGGCCATCCTGAACTTCCAGAAACCGGAGAAGATACTCCTTCAGAAATCAGGCGAGTTCGACGCCCAGTTCGAGTTCCGTCCGCTGGAGCCCGGCTACGGCGTTACCGTTGGCAACTCCCTCCGTAGGGTATTGCTGAACTCCCTCGACGGGTACGCCATCTCCGGCATCGTAATAGAAGGCGCAGACCACGAGTTCGCAACGATCAAGGGTATCACCGAGGACGTCACAGAAATGATCCTCAACCTGAAGCAGGTTCGCTTCAAGAAGATTGTCGACCATGACGTGCAGCATGAAAAGATCAACCTCAGCCTGAAGAACAAGACCCAGTTCCTTGCAGGCATGATCGGCGATGCCACCAGCTCATTCCAGGTCATGAACCCCGAGCTGCTCATCTGCTCCATGGACAGCAGCGCCAAGCTTAACATTGAGATCCACATTATCAAGGGCCGCGGTTATGTGCCCGCCGAGGAGAACAAGGTGAAGGACGGCCCCTTTGGCATGATCGCCATCGACTCGATTTTCACGCCCATCCGGAACGTCAAATACACCATCGAGAATACCCGCGTCGAGCAGCGCACCGACTACGAGAAGCTGCTTATGGAGGTCAAGACTGACGGAACCATCCACCCGGAAGAAGCCGTCAAACAGGCCGCCCGAATCCTCATCCAGCACCTCATGATCATCTCCGACGAGAACATCACGTTCGAGAAGGAGGCCGAGAAGAAGGAGGATATGGTCGATGAGCAGACCCTGCAGCTGCGCAAGATGCTGAAGACCCCGCTGGAAGACCTCGACCTCTCCGTCAGGGCCTTCAACTGCCTCAAGGCTGCTAAGATCAACAGCCTCAGTGAGCTGGTGACCTATGAGCAGGAAGACCTGATGAAATTTCGCAACTTCGGGCAGAAGTCGCTGGCCGAAATCGAAACCGTCCTGCATGAGAGGGGCCTCCACTTCGGAATGGACCTGATCAAGCTGGGCTTCGAGCGGGACGAAATCTGATATCGGGAGTATAGGACCCACCCAGCAGCCTCTCCACGAAGTGGGTCTGAGGGGAGAGGCTCCAACCCGATGCCAGGCTTTGCAAACGTCATCTCAAAGGCCCGACGACAAAGTCGAAGGGTCATCCAGAACAAGGGCTGCAATTCCTGACCGGTGCAGTCCATAAACCAAATGTCATGCGTCACGGAGACAAGATCAACAACCTCGGCCGCACCAAGGCCCACAGGGACGCCCTCATGAGCAACATGGCGGCACAGCTCATCACCCACAAGCGGATCGTCACTACACTGGCCAAGGCCAGGGCTCTCCGAACATATGTTGAGCCCCTTATCACCAAGACGAAGAAGGCTGTCAGCAAGGAAGAAACCATGCACCAGCACCGCGTAGTTTTCAGTTACCTGAACAATAAGTCGGCCGTCAAGGAACTCTTCACCGTCGTAGGTCCCAAGGTACTTTCCCGCCCGGGTGGATACACCCGTATCATCAAGCTGGGCACCC
>RGVM01000511.1 GCA_010027295.1 Chitinophagia bacterium | reverse complement strand
ACCCGTCGTAGGTGGCGTGGCCATGTTCGAAGCGGGACGACATGAATACGGAGAAACCCTTACCCTCGGCATACAGGATCACCGGCAGGGGGATACCGATGGGGTGCTTCTGGCCGTTGGCGTCGGTGATGTCGAGGAAATGGTACTCATGGGCGTCCATGATGTGGCTGAATATCACCTCGTTGGCGTCGAAACCCTCCTTCTCGGCATGGGCGGCCGTACCGCCGCCGTGCTGCTTTTCCGGCGCATGTCCGGCCTCGTGCTGAGCCAGTGCCGTCATCGGAATAAAGGGCAGGGAGAGGGCGAAAGCCGCTGCCAGCAAGGATTTCAACCGAAGGAACGCCATGGTCACCCTGAAATTTGGCGCAAAGATAACGATGGACGGCCTAAAAAAACAGGGAAAGGAGAAAACCGGGCGAAAAACGGGACGGACCACCAGCCTCATCGACTTCCGTCGTTGGCCGAGAACTGCAGGTCGTGGAGCCGGGCATAGCGTCCGCCAAGAGCCATGAGTTCCTCGTGCGTGCCCGACTCGGCCACTTCTCCCTTCTCCATGACGAGTATGCGGTGGGCCTTACGGATGGTCGAGAGCCGGTGGGCGACGACAATCGACGTGCGACCCGAGATGAGCGCTTCCGTGGCCTGCCGGATGAGGGCCTCCGACTCGGGGTCCACTGAAGACGTGGCCTCGTCCAGGATGAGCAGCGAGGGCCGGTAGAGCACGGCCCTTATAAAAGATATGAGCTGCCGCTGGCCCAGCGAGAGGGTGCCGCCCCGCTCGCCAACGGGGAAGTCGTAGCCACCGGGCAGCCGCATGATGAACTCGTGCATACCAATCATTCTGGCCGCCTCCTCCACCTGCGCCCGGCTAATGGCGGGATTGCGCAGCGTTACGTTGTCGACCAGCGAGCCCGAGAATAGAAATACGTCCTGCAGTACAACTCCCACCTGCCGTCGTAGTTCGTCGAGGCGGTAGTCTCTGATGTCGTGGCCGTCTAAGAGGATGCGGCCGCTGTCGGCCTCGTACATGCGGCCTATCAGGCTTACGATGGTCGACTTGCCGCTGCCCGTGTTGCCGACGATGGCAAGCGTATGTCCCGGCGGAACGAGGAAGCTGACATCCCGCAGCACGGGATGGCCTTCCACATAGGATAAGCCGACGTGCTCGAAGCGGACCTCGCCCCGAGCATCGGTGCAGGTCAGGCTCCCCGCATCCAGGGAGGTGTCGGGGTTGTCGAGCACCCGAAACACACGCTCTGCCGCGATGACGCCCATCTGCAGTACGTTGAACTTGTCGGCAATCACCCGCAGAGGCCGGAAGAGCAGGTTGAGCAGCAGGATGAAAGAGACAATGTCTCCCGTCACCCCGGCGGCGGCGGCGACCGGCAGTGCGTACGACTGCCTCGCAGCATACCACACCAGCAATCCTAACGAACAGGCCAGCACGATTTCTACAAAGGGAAAGAAGACGGAATATGCGAAGATGGCCCGTATGTTGGCGTCGCGGTGTTCGCGGTTGATGGCATCGAAGCGCGCCGCCTCCCGCTCCTCGCTCGTGAAAGCCTGTATGATCTGCATACCGGTGAGGTGTTCCTGCACGAAGGCGTTGAGGGCGGCCACCGCGTTGCGGACCTTGTGGAAGGAACGGTTCACGCTCTCCTTGAAGAGCCAGGTGCCGACCAGCATCAGGGGGAAGGGTACCATGCAGACCAGCGTGAGCCGCCAGTCGGTCCACAGCATCGCGGCGAGGATGGCCAGGATGGACAGCATGTCGGCCAGGATTGGCACGAGCCCCTCCGAGAAGATGTCGTTCATGGCCTCGATGTCGTTGACGCTGCGCGTCGTGAGCGTGCCGATGGGCGTCCGGTCGAACTGGCGGAGGTTGAAGGATAGAATGTGGCGATAGACCTGGACGCGGATGTCTCGGACGACCGACTGCCCCATCCAGGCGGTGATGTAGGAGAAGAGGAAGCGCATGGCCGTCTCCACGGCGAGGATGGCGAGTTGCAGGGCGGTGATGCGCCAAAGCAGCGAGATGACGATGTCGGCGCTCCGGCCGCCGCCGCCGAGGACATCCTCCAGCGTGTGATTGATGAGGAGGGGCCTGACGGGTGCGAGGGCCGCCAGTGCGAAGGCCAGCGCTACCGACAGCCAGAAGCGGCGACGGTAGGGTCCCGTGTAGGCGAAGATTCTCCGAAGATGCCCGGCCCCTCCCAGGATGGACCCGCCTTTTTCCCCCGACATAGGCCGCAAGTTCCATCAGGCGGACGAGGCGGCCAAATGCACATCGGTCCCGAAGCCCGCAGACGG
>RGVM01000052.1 GCA_010027295.1 Chitinophagia bacterium | reverse complement strand
GTAACGCATCTTGCGCCATGTCATGGAACGATATCTTACTCAAGGTCATCAACGGAGCCTGTACCAGCTACCTAAAAACTACCATCCCCGTCATACGCGACTCGGCCACCTATACCGTGCGGTCTTCGTTCGCATCCCTCTGCAACGGAGCGGCCATCATATTCACGTCCACCGGTACGAAATACGAAAACATACGAAGGTATGAGTGGGACCTGGGTGACGGGTTCTTCACCGAATCCACACCCAGCACCTCCAGGGTCTACCTGAACAGCGGGCTCTACAACACCCGCCTCAAGATCACCGATATACATGGTTGCTCCGACACGGTCAAGGGGCCACCCATCATCATCGGGGGGCCCAAGGCCGGCTTCCTCTCCTTGGACAGGCGCCGCTGCAAGGGGACGGAGGCGGTCTTTTCGGATACATCCCGCATCGACAGCTATTCGAGGATCGCACGGAGGGTATGGTATTTCGGTGACGGTACCTCCCTGCAGGCACATCCCGACAGCCTACAGGTGAGGCACCGCTATGCAGACACTGGCTCCTTCACTGTCAAACTCGTGGTGACCGACGACAAGGGCTGCTCCGACAGCATGGTGCTCAGTTCCTACATCCTCGTCAGCGAGCCCAGGGCCGCCTTCCAGTCCGACGCGCGCCAGAGCTGCCCGGGAGGAACCGTCGACTTCAGAAACCTCTCCATCGCCCAGGGTGGAATGTACGTCTGGGACTTTGGCGACAGTACCCGTTCCACCGAGAGGGAGCCTCGCCATGTGTACGGCAAACCGGGACTCTACACGGTCTCCCTATCGGTGAGGGACTTCATCGGATGCCAGGTCTCGGACACCCAGCAAGCATACATCCTGGTGGATACTCCCGATGCCTCCTTCGCCCTGAGCGACACCTTCAGCCGCTGTCCGCCCCTTAGCCCGCGCTTCGATTTCAAGGGCAAGTACGCAAAGGACTTCTCCTGGACCTTCGGCGACGGCAACCGGTCCAGCCTCGCCAATCCTACTCAGATCTATCTGTATCCAGGCAACTACCTCACCAGACTCGTCGTCACCAGTCCCGGCGGTTGCCGTGACACAGCCACCCAATCCATCCGCATCCTGGGGCCATCGGGTGTACCCGCCACAGCCAACACCACGGGCTGCGACACCGTGAGGACAATATTCCGAGTCCTCAACGCCAGCGATGTCGACTCCGTAATCTGGGATTACGACGACGGGACGGCAGCCACCAAGACGCTCTCCAACTCACACCTCTACTCACGGCCTGGCTTCTACACCCCCCGCATCATCCTCAAGAACTCCGAGGGCTGCAAAGTCACCCTGCCGCTGCGCGACACTGTACGGGCATTCGGGGTCATCCCGGGATTCACCCTCTCGAAACCCCTCTTCTGCGACAGGGGCGACGTGAGTTTCCAAGACACCAGCCGTATCGTGGGTGCTTTCAAAGAGAGGATATGGGACCTTGGCAACGGCTCCGGCTCCATCCTTCCCAACCCCTCCACGGTGTACGCCTCACCCGGCGTGTACGGCGTGTCACTGAGTGTCACGACACAGGAAGGCTGCAGCGGCCGAATCTACCAACCGGCGGCCATTCGCATCGTGAGGACCCCCAGGGCTACTATCACAGGCGACTCCTCGCTCTGTCTGGACCGCACCCTGACCCTCAAGGGCCTGGAAACCACACAACCCCGCGATACATCCATCCTGCGCTGGTCCTGGGACTTCGGCAACGGGCAGACCTCTTCCTCCCCCTCACCCCCGGCCCAGTCATACCCCAAGGTCGGCAGCTATGCCATAAGCCTCCTCCTGACAAACTCCTCCGGTTGCACCGACACGGTGCGAAGAACCATCCGGGTCGATTCGATTCCCGACATCATCCTGCCACCAGACACGACCGTCTGCCTCGGACAGCCCCTGATCCTCATGGCAACCGGCGCCAACACATACCGCTGGATGCCGCCCGCAACAGGCATCTATTGCACCACCTGCGCCGGAACGACCGCACTTCCCGACAGTTCGACAACCTATGTCGTGCAGGGGACCAACGCCTTCGGCTGCATCGGAACGGATTCCATACGCGTGCAGGTTATCAGACCCGGTACCGTCGTCACAACCGCCCATGACACGCTATGCATCGGAGGCAGCGTCCAGCTTAAAGCAAGCGGAACGGAATACTTCACTTGGAGCCCCACCTCAGGACTCAGCGACCCCAACATCCCGAACCCGGTGGCCCGGCCCTCCGTGACGACCGTCTACACGGTGACGGGATATGACAGGAAGAACTGCTTCCGTTCCATCGTACAACTATCCATCCGTATTCGCCGGAGCGGACGCATCCATCCGTTCGGGCGGAAGCCTGCAGCTCAAGCCGGTGACATCCGCGGATGTCAGTACCTACCAATGGACGCCATCCCTGGGTCTGAGTTGCACAGGCTGCGCCAACCCTGTCGCATCTCCGAAGATCACCACGACCTACAAGCTGACCGCCTCCAACCCGGGTAAGTGCAGTTCTTCGGACGAAGTCAAAATCATCGTACTCTGCGAAACCGACAATATCTTCATGCCGAACACCTTCTCCCCCAACGGCGACGGCATCAATGAAATCTTCTACCCCCGCGGTTCCGGTGTCAGAAGCATCCGTGCCATGCGCATCTTCAACCGATGGGGGGAAATGGTATTTCAACGGCAGGACATCAGTCCGAATGATCCCTCCGCGGGATGGGACGGCCGGTACAAGGGACGACTGCTACCTCCCGACGTCTATGTTTATTTCGTGGACGTTATCTGCGACAACCAGGGAATGGTCTCCAAGAAGGGCGATGTGGCACTGATCAGATGACGTTATGAAACTGAGACGGCCCGGAACCATATCCATACAAAAATCACTGGCAGCGGCATGGGCCCTGGCCCTTGCGGCCAGTTCCCTGCAGGGGCAGGACCTCTACTTCTCGCAATTCCATGAGGCACCCATGTTGCGTAACCCTGCCCTGGCGGGTATTTTCAGCGGAGACTACCGCTTCCAGGCAGTGTACAGAAACCAGTGGAACAGCATCTCGTTCCCCTACCAGACCGGATCCCTCAACATGGAACGGAAGTCCACCATATTCAATAGCGACGACTTCCTGACGCTCGGCCTCCAGCTGCTCTACGACCGTGCCGGCAGCGTCGCCATGACTTCGGGGCACATGCTGCCAGTCGTCAACTACCACAAGTCGGTCAGCTCCGTTCGCAGCAGCTACCTCTCACTGGGATTCTTCGGAGGACTAGTCACCCGGCGGCTCGACAGGTCCAAGGTCACCACCAACAGCCAGTTCGACGGGATATCCTTCAATGGGTCCCTGCCCGACAACGAGACCTTCTCCCCGGGCTATGCCTACTTCGATGCTGGAGTGGGCATGAGCTTCAATTCCAGCATGGGTACGGAGGAACGGCATCTGTACTTCATAGGGGCATCCTACCATCATTTCAACCGTCCCGTGAATGCCTTCTACCGAAATATCACCCACCTCCCCAAATGGGTGCTGTCGACAGGGTTACGGCTGGGATTGTCGGAGATATCACACCTCACCTTCCATGGCGACCATATCCTGCAACTCCCCTACCGACAAACGATCCTGGGGGGGCTCTACGACCGGAGACTGGGGGATGCCAACAACAGCACCGTCCTGTACATGGGCCTCTTCTACCGCATGAGGGATGCCGTCATCCCCACGATCCGGATCGACTTGCAGCCCTTGAACATCGGATTCAGCTACGATGTCACGGTCGGGGATGCGGCTGCCATCGCGCGCGCCAGGGGCGGCTTTGAGATCTCGATGTCCTATTCGGGGTTCACCGAAAGGGACAACTCGGCACAATATGCGGTCAGGTGCCCGAAATTCTGAGCGTCCCGCCCAACCTAAGAGACGCCGCCTTGTTTACCTTTGCAACCTAAACCAGTAATCTCATGAACATCGAAGCAGGAGCCAAAGCTCCCCACTTCACACTCTTCGACAGCGACAAGAACAAGGTGAGCCTGTCCGACTTCGCAGGCCAGAACGTCGTGATCCTCTTCTTTCCGCAGGCCTTCACCGGCGTCTGCACCCAGGAGCTCTGCAGCGTCCGTGATAACATGGCGCGCTACGAGAGCCTCCACGCGAAGGTTCTCGGCATATCCGTGGACTCGATCTTCACCCTTGCCCGCTTCAAGCAGGACCAGGGTTACAACTTCCCCCTCCTCTCCGACTTCAACAAGGAAGTCTGCGAAGCCTACGGCGCCAAGTACGACACGTTCGTGTTCGACATGAAGGGCGTGGCCCGCAGGGCGGCATTCGTCGTCGACAAGGAAGGCACCGTACGCTATGCCCAGGTCCTTGAGAGCGCCGGCGACCTACCCGACTTTGAGGCCATCCAGTCCACTCTAGCCGGACTGGCCTGATACAATTTCCGGAGGGAGGCCTCCGACAAGCCTCCCTCCCAATCCACCTCTCGGGGGAATCGACTATCTTCATGCCCTGATGCGTGGATGGCTCATATCGATGCTCCTCGGCGTCGCCTGCATGCAGGCGACTGCAGAGCCCTATCCCCCGGAAGATATTCCGGAACAACAGCCACGCATCTCCCGCTGCTATCCCAACCCGGCCTCCTCTCAGATTCAGTTCGACATTCGGAGGCCTTCCGGCATCTCCCTCCGGCTGTGTGTGTACAACTTCCTGGGCCGGAAGGTGGCCGACCTGTCAAAAGTGGGAGCCAGCGTACGGCTGGACCTCGGTACATTCACACGAGGAATCTACATCTACCAGCTGCTCGACATGCAGGGCAGGGTCCTGGAGAGCGGCAAGTTCCGGGTGGAACACTGACGCGCCCCCCCGAATCGAGAGACGGCGATCAGGCCTTTAAAGCACCTGAACGATCAGGAACTTGAGGTAGTGCGTGTTTTCGAGACCGCGCACGACGGGATGGTCGGCCGACTGCGTGCGGTACTCCACCTGCCGAAGCCGCCGACGGGCATCCCGCGCGGCCATGTCAATGACGTCGAGGAACAGCTCCGGCTGCACGACACTCGTGCAGGACGAAGTCACCAGGAAGCCCCCCGGCCGTACGAGCTTCATCCCCCGCAGGTTGATCTCCTTGTATCCGGTGACGGCCTTTTCGATATTACCCCTCGTCCGTGCGAAGGAGGGAGGGTCCAGCATTACCACATCCCAGCGCCGCTCTTCCTTCGTCCATGCCTTGAGCGCGTCGAAGGCGTTAACCTCCACGAATTCGCAGCGGCCGTCCAGTCCGTTCAGTACGGCATTTGCCCGTGCCTGTTCGACGGCCTGGGCGGAGATGTCGAGGCCGGTCACCTTTCGGGCCCCATATTGGGCGGCATGCAGTTCGAAAGTGCCGGTGTAGCAAAAGGCCCCGAGAACATCAGCCCCCTCGGCGATATGGCGGATGGCGCGCCGATTGTCCTGCTGGTCCAGGAAATAGCCCGTTTTCTGACCCTTATCGAGGTCTACGTTGAACTTCAGCCCATTCTCCTGCACGATGATGCGGGTATCGAAGGGGTCGCTGAGGAACCCTTTCTGCTGAGGAAGTCCTTCTAGTTCGCGCACCGGCACATCGTTCCGTTCGTAGATGCCGCGGGGGTTGAAGATGTCGCGCAGGGCATCCACGATGACCGGCTTCCAGCGGTCGATGCCGAGGGCGAGGGTCTGGATGACGAGGTGGTCGTTAAACTTGTCGATGATCAGCTGCGGGAGATCGTCGGCCTCGCCAAAGACGACGCGACAGTTCTCGACGTATCCCAGACGTCGGCGGTAGTCCCAGGCGCGGGAGATGCGCCGGTGGAAAAACGCCGCATCGACGGCCTCCCCCCTGTCTCGGGTCAGGATCCGGACGACGATGGCCGACTGCGTATTCACATACCCGCGACCAACGAACTCCCCCTCGTGGGTCATCACATCTGCGATGTCGCCATCGGCCAGGCCATCGTCGATTTTGTCGATCTCGTTGCCGAACACCCAGGGATGTCCGCCCAGCACCCGCTGCCCGATCCTGCGTCGGAGGATGATCTTGCGCATCGGGCGAAGGTAAGCCGAAAGGCCTTCCGTCAGGTTTTCGCTACTTTTACCCGCTTGGCGAACCTGTCAGCCAAAGGGCCCTGAGAGCGACAATTTGGCTTGAAACGAGGGCTTGGCAGGTCGTTTGCCATTCCGATACGGCGAAAAAACCGAAGAGATGGACCAGAAAGAAACGACGCAGACGGACACGCAGGAAGAGCTCCGGGAGGAGCGCGCGCAGGGCATCAACACCGACGACAGCATCGCCGGGACCATCGACGTGGAGGATAAGGTGTCGGAACCCTCCGAACTCGAGAAGCTGCGGGAGCAGGTACGTGAGAAGGAGGACAAGTACCTCCGCCTCTACGCCGAGTTCGACAACTTCAAGCGCCGGAACGCCAAGGAGCGCCTTGAACTGATCCAGACGGCCGGACGAGATGTCATCCAGTCGCTGCTGGAAGTACTCGACGACTGCGAGCGCGCCGAGCGGCAGATGGCGAAGACGGACGACCTGCAGCAGATCCGTGAGGGTGTGCAGTTAGTATTCGGCAAGTTCCGCAGGACACTGCTGTCGAAGGGTCTCAAGGAGATGGGCAGCATCGGCGAAGTCTTCGACGCTGACAGGCACGAGGCCATCACCGAGATACCGGTCCCAGACCCCGCCCAGGCAGGCCGCATCGTCGACGAGGTGGAGAAGGGATATTTCCTAAACGACAAGATCATCCGCTTCGCGAAGGTCGTGGTCGGAAAACAACAATAAAGGGGATGCCTGGCGTCCCAGATACCCATCAACATGGCCAAGAGAGACTACTACGAAGTGCTGGGCGTCGCCAAGGGCGCTAGTGCCGATGACATCAAGAAGGCGTACCGTAAGGTCGCGATGCAGTACCACCCGGACCGCAACCCCGGCGACAAGTCGGCCGAGGAGAAGTTCAAGGAGGCGGCTGAGGCTTACGAGGTGCTGAGCGATGCAGACAAGCGGTCTCAATACGACCGCTTCGGCCATGCAGGCGTGGGTGGCGGTGCCAGGGGGGGCGGAGGTGCCGGCATGAACATGGACGACATCTTCAGTCAGTTCGGCGATATCTTCGGCGACGATATCTTCGGCAGCTTCTTCGGCGGCGGAGGTGGCGGTCGCGCCCGCAGCGGCGGAAGGGGCAGGGGCGCCAGGGGCAGCAACCTGCGCATCAAGCTAAAGCTGACCTACGAGGAGATGGCCAAGGGCGCTTCCCGGACCGTCAAGGTCAAGAAATACGTGGGCTGCGGGACATGCAAGGGCAGCGGTGCCAAGGACAAGGGGTCGGTGCAGAACTGCACCACCTGCAACGGCAGCGGCCAGGTGCGTAAGGTCACCAACACCTTCCTCGGCCAGATGCAGACGGTCACCACGTGCCCCTCATGCAATGGCGAGGGCAGTGTCGTCACCGGCAAATGCTCCGCCTGCCGGGGAGAGGGACGGACCTATGCCGACGAGACGGTCACGCTCGACATCCCGGCGGGCGTCCAGGAGGGCATGCAACTCAGCCTCAGCGGCAAGGGCAATGCCGGCGAGCGGGGCGGTCCCAACGGCGACCTCATCGTGCTCATCGAGGAGGAGGCGCACGCCCAGCTCCAGCGCGAAGGCAACAACGTCGTGTTCGACCTGCATATATCCTTCCCCGACGCCGTATTCGGCACGTCCATCGAAGTGCCCACCATCGACGGGAAGGCCAAAATCAAGATACCGGCGGGCACACAGGCCGGCAAGATATTCCGGCTCAAGGGCAAGGGCTTTCCGGTCGTCAACTCCTACGAGCGCGGGGATCAGCTCATACACGTGAACATCTGGACGCCCCAGCACCTCACGTCGGAAGAAAAGGCCATGCTCGAGAAGATGCAGTCGTCCGACAATTTCAAACCCAACCCCGACAAGAGCGAGAAGAGCTTCTTCGAACGAGTTCGCGAGATGTTCAGCTGACGGAGGCTGAATGGTAGCGATTCCCCTGCGACGGATACCCCCACCCGTGGAGAGTACACCCACCCTTGGAGAGTACCCATACCCTTGGAGGGCGTATGCCATCCGCCATCGGCGGATATCCACCTTCCGCGTGCGGTGTATACCCAGAATCAATGTCAGGGTCAGGCGCAAGCGGGGTAAGGGCGTTTACCCTTCGGACAGCTGATAGATCTCAGGCAGATTGCGCCCCAGGCCGTCATAGTCGAGTCCGTAGCCGACCACGAACCGGTCGGGGATCGTGAATCCGAGGTAGGAGATCTCCACCGGGTACACAGTGGCCTCCTTCTTGTGCAGGAGGGCGCAGATGCGGAGAGAGCGTGGCTGCTGGTGCTCCAGCTGCGGTAGGAACTGATGGAGGGTTCGTCCGGTGTCGATGATATCTTCCAGGATGATGACGTCGCGGCCATAGACATCGTCGTCGAGGCCTATGGAGGTGATGACGTGCCCCGTGGAGCGCGTTCCCTTGTAGGATGCCAGCTTGATGAAGCTTATTTCGGCTGGAAAGTCGAGGTGGCGGAACAGGTCAGCCGCGAATATGAAGGACCCGTTCAGGATGGCGATGAACAGGGGCTTCCTCTCGGCATAGTCACGGCCGATCTCGCCTGCGATGCGTCGCAGCGCGGCCTCTATCTCCCCTGCGCGGATATAGGGCTCGAATGATTTGTCGTGGATCCGAACGGCGTCCATCTTGAGTTCCTTTGTCGGGTGATGTTGCGGGCGGGCCTCCTGAGGCGTATCATGCGGTCCTGCGGGAGTATGTCGGTACCGGGGTCCAGGTCATTCCATTCGAGCAGCCGTGTGAGCGGAAGACCCTGTTCCTCTGCCACGGCCAGCAGGGAAGTGCCCTTGCGGACGAGTACGGAACGATCCCGGAACAGGCGGAATCCACCGGAATGCCTCGCGCCGACATGTGAAGTCAACGCATCCTCCCCTTTCATAGCGACGAGGTCGGAACCGGCAGCAGGGGCCTGAACCCTTTCCCGTGTGACCCCTCGGTTCAGAGCGAGCGTCTCTGTCGTCCGCGAGGAGCGGTCGGGGCCGATGCGGCCGGCCACCACGTCGCGGGTGATCTCGTCGAGGCGATAGGTCTCTATGTACTGGACGAGAATGTCGGGATAGCGAGGGTTGGTGGCATAGCCGGCCTGTTTCAGACCCTGTGCCCATCCGCGGTAATCGGTCGGGTCGAGGGCGAAGAGCGAGGCGTAGCGGGGCTGATTACGAAGGAAGTCGGAGTGGTCGCGATACGACTCCTCGGGGTTGGCGTATTTGCGGAAGCACTCGCCCTTCTCGTCGTCATCATGGTAGACACGCTCACCCGTCCAGCTGCTCTTGCACTTGATGCCAAAATGATTGTTGGAGGCGCGGGCGAGGGTGCTGCTGCCGGCACCCGACTCGAGGATGCCCTGGGCCAGCTTGATGGATGCCGGCACGCCGCTGCGCTGCATCTCGCGGATGGCGGCGTCGCGGTACATGTCGATATAGGCTTCGACAAGGGGATTGGCGGCCGGCTGCGCCCAGCCCGTCATCGCAAGGGACAGCAGCAGGGCGGGCAGGACAGTACGGAGGTTTAGGCGCCGCATACCTGCAATTTCGGTTTTTTTTCGCTCGGGGCGGCAAGGTTGGTGGTTGACGTGCTTGTCTGAAACTGGAAATAGTAGAAGACGGGACTGTCCTGACAGGCGGCTAGGCCTGTGGTTGCCAATCAGCTAACCGGCTATTCTTGATTTCATTTCTTCCGGACAATCAGCCAGCCGTCGCGGATCGTCAGCATGACCGTCTCGACGCGCTCATCCGCCGCGACATGCCGGTTGAAAGCGTCTATGGCGGCAGCGTCGAGGTGCGACCGGC
>RGVM01000510.1 GCA_010027295.1 Chitinophagia bacterium | reverse complement strand
AGCAATTAAACGCTTCAAGATGTTCTTTGCTTCTGTTAAATCGTGCAAACATAAAGCAGAGTTAAGTACTTGTGTACTATCGACAGCAGCCATAAACAAGGACTTTTTGTCGGACGACAAGCATAGCACCTGGTTCAAATCGGGCGAGCACAAAGAATATCCGCGATGCACAGCTCACTCCTCCAGTGCATCTCGGCTAGGAATCGACCTCATGAGGAAGAGATCCAAAGGGGACATGGTACGCTACCTGTATCATGAGATGAACTCGCTCGAGTCCAGGATGTTCGAGAAATCCATGGAGAGCGACCCGGCACTCGCGGAGGAATGCCGGGAACTGAAGGAGGCTGTCGGGATGCTCGACGGACTCGTCTCCCGCCCCGGGCACCGGGTGCTGAAGAACATCCTCGACTACGCCGAGCAGACCCGCCACCAGCCGGCATCCCAGCCCTGAGGGCCCGGCCGGAAAGATGTTCCCGGACCCTCACCGGAATGACCCTCCAGGAGAGATACCGACTCGTATTGGACCATTTCCGCCGGCATCTGCCCGATGCCGAGACGGAACTCATGTACGATTCCCCCTACCAGCTGCTCGTGGCCGTGATTCTCTCGGCCCAATGCACCGACAAGCGGGTCAACATGACCACGCCCGCCATCTTCGAACAGTACCCCGACGCGGCGTCGCTCTCTCAGGCGACTTTCGACGAGCTCTTCCCGCTCGTCAGGAGCATCTCCTATCCCAACAACAAGACCAGGCACCTCATAGGCATGGCCAACATGGTTATGGACAGGTTTGGCGGCGAGATACCGATGACCGTGGACGAACTGGTAAAATTGCCCGGCGTCGGCCGCAAGACCGCCAACGTAATCACCTCCGTGATCGGCAAGCAGCCCAACATGGCCGTCGACACCCATGTCTTCCGCGTGTCGGCCCGGCTCGGACTCACCCGCAACGCCAGGAACCCGCTCCAGGCAGAGAAACAGCTTGTCAGGCATATCCCGAAGGAACTCGTGCACATCGCCCACCACTGGCTCATCCTCCACGGCCGCTACACTTGCACCGCCCGCAACCCCCGTTGCGAAGACTGCGGGTTGAAGGACCTCTGCCGCCACTACCGGCGGCTCTCCGGCCGGAAAGGCGGCGCCTGAGCGGTACCGTACCGGGCATCGGCTTTTTGGGGGCAATTGCATACTTTCAGCATCCCAAAACAACGCTTGCACATGAAAACGACGACCCGGATCCAGCTCTCGCTGATGATGTTCCTCCAATTCTTCGTCTGGGGCGCCTGGTACGGCCAGATGAGCAAATACCTCACCGTGCAACTGCAGGCCACGGGCGACCAGGTCGGCAACAGCTACGCCGTCTTCTCCGTCGCCATGATCGTGGCGCCCTTCTTCGTCGGCATGCTGGCGGACCGCTTCTTCCAGGCCCAGCGCGTGCTCGGCGTCCTCAACCTGCTCGGGTCGGCCATCCTCTACTGGCTCATGCAGGTGAAGGACCCCGGACAGTTCATCTGGGTGATGCTCGCCTACTGCCTCACCTTCGCCCCCACCATCGCCCTCACCAGCTCGATCGCCATGCGGCACATGTCGAACCCCGAGAAGGAATTCCCTGCCATCCGGGTCTTCGGAACGCTCTCCTGGATCGCCGTCGTCAACCTCGTCGGCTGGCTCGGCGTGGGTGACAAGGCCGACATATTCCAGATAGCGATGGTCTCGGCCGCCGTGCTCGGCGTGCTGGCCTTCTTCCTGCCCTCGACGCCGCCCGTCTCCGACGGCAAGGTGGGATTCGCACAGATCGTGGGCAAGGACGCCTTCGTACTGTTCAAGGACAAGTCCTACCTCGTGTTCTTCATCTCCTCCATCCTCATCTGCATCCCGCTCTCCTTCTACTACACCTGGGCCAACCCCTCGCTGACGGACACCTACCAGCTCGCTGCGCCCGGGGCCGACCCTTCCACCTTCCGTGTCGAGAACAAGATGTCGCTCGGTCAGGCCTCCGAGGTCATCTTCATGCTGCTCCTGCCGCTGGCCTACCGCCGCTTCGGCGTCCGCAACATCCTCATCATCGGCCTGCTGGCCTGGATCACGCGCTTCCTCTTCTTCGGCTACGGCAACGGCACATCAGGGGAATGGATGCTCTACGGCGCCATCCTGCTGCACGGCATCTGCTACGACTTCTTCTTCGTCACGGGCATGATCTACACCGACGTGAAGGCGGGCGACCGCATCAAGGCGCAGGCACAGGGACTCATCTCCCTGGCGACCTACGGCATCGGCATGTTCCTCGGCTCGGTCATCGCGGGAAAGGTC
>RGVM01000509.1 GCA_010027295.1 Chitinophagia bacterium | reverse complement strand
CTTCGAGCCTGTCGTGCCGAAGGTCATGGACGGTGTCCCGGAGGGCGGGCTCCGGAGGTATCCCTGTCCGGTACCTGATTTCTCCATCGACACGCTCGACCTTCGGGCCGGGGCCAGCCGGGAGCAGGTGGCGGAGGGCCCCGAGGTCTGGCTGCAGATGTCGGGCCGGGTCCATTGGGAGGGCTTCCGTTCCCTGGTGTCCGATGCCGGCCAGGCCGTCTTCGTACTCCCCGGGGAGCGTTTCCGGCTGGAGGCGGAGGATGACACCATCCTCTTCCGCGCCTACGTCCCCTGAGGATGTCCACAGGCTGAGGAAAAAAATGGGGACGCCCGGTTCCATGTTCGGCGGGTGGAATTGTCTATTTTCGCAACTGAAAGCAAGTCTACTATGAGACCCTGGAAGGAAAACCTGGCACCAATCGTCATACTGGTCCTCACAGCCGCCCTCTATCGCGCCGTGCCCGGAAGGGTATGGGGATTTGCGCCGCATCTGGCCATGGCCGTCTTCGGTGGGGCGGTGATTCGCGACAAGCGCATCGCCTTCGCCATGCCCATCCTCTCCCTCATATTGTCCGATGCCGTATACCATTTGATGTACATCAACGGGCTCTTCGGGATACCGGGCTTCTATTCCGGCCAGGTTTCCAACTACGTCCTGATCGGATCGCTCACAGTCATCGGCTTTTTCGTGCGCCGCGATAGCCCCACGCAGGTGCTGGCCGGTTCCCTTACCGCTCCGCTGGTGTATTTCCTGGCCTCCAACTTCATGGTATGGCTGGGGGGTGGCGGATACGGTCGTCCCCGGACATTCAACGGGCTTCTGCAGTGTTACGCCGACGGACTGCCGTTCCTGCAGACGAGTTTGATGGGGACGATCTTCTTCAGTGCCATTCTTTTCGGCGGCCTCCATCTGTACAGCACCTACGGCGGCCGCAAGGCCGTGGCCTGAACCTTCCCCTTTTCCCACTCTTCGTTCCATTATCGGAACTGAACGGCCTTGGCCGGCTGGATCCTCGTGCTTATCATGGACGGAACCATCAGAACCGCCAGACAAACGGCGAATGTGCCGAGGATGACGGCACCTACCTGCCACCATACCAGTTCGACCGGGGCCCTGTCCATGTAGTATGCCTGTTCGTCGAGTCGGATGAAGCCGGTCTTCAGCTGCAACAGGCAGATGCCGAGACCCAGCGCAGTGCCTATGCCGATGCCCCGCGCCATGATGACGGCGCCATGGGCGAGGAAGATTTTCTGTATGCCCCAGTCGCTCATGCCCAGGGACTTGAGGACGCCCACCATCCTCGTACGTTCCAGCACCAGGATGATAAGGCAGGTGATCAGGTTGATGGCCGCCACGACCGTCATGACCGTCAGCAGGATGTACTTGTTGGTATCCTGCAGGTCGAGCCAGTCGAAGATCTCAGGATGGATGTCGCGCAGGGTCTTGCTGTCCCATCCCTGCGGGAGGTCGTTGTAGATCAGGTTGGACAGATAGTCCATGAGCCCGGGCTCCGAGAGCACCACTTCGTAGCCGCCGATCTGTCCGGGTCCCCATCCGTTCAGCCGTTGCACGAGGGAGAGGTCGCCATAGGCGAATGTCTTGTCATAGATGTCGATGCCGGTGCGGAAGAGGCCGCAGACCCTGAGTTTCCGGGTACGAGGCTTTTCTTCGCCGGGGCGTATGAAGTAGACGAGCAGGTTGTCGCCGACATCGAGCCGGAGTTCTTGTGCGACGGTCTCGGAGAGTACGATCTCACGACTGCGGCTGCTGTCGTCGGGGAGTAGCCAGCGGCCCTTTTTGAGGAAGGAGGCGAGGGCGGGGAAGCGATAACCCGGTTCCACGCCCTTGAATAGGACGCCTTCGATGCTGCCGTTGGCGTTGAGTACGGCCGACTTGGTGGCGAAGGCCTGCATGTTGGTGACGTATGGGAGGGCTGCCACTTGGTTCTCAACGGAGTCGTTCCTGTCCATCGGCGTCTCCTCGGCCACATTGACCTTGTAGGCCTCCAGGCGTTGCACGCGGATATGCCCCCAAAAGCTGTAGATCTTGTCGGCGATGACCTTCTGGAAGCCGTTGACGAAGGCCAGCGAGAGGATCATGGTAGCCACACTTAGGGCGGTGGCCACGACCGCCAGCCGGATGATGAAACCGGAGAAGGAACGTTGTCGGTTCCTGGCGATGCGGCCTGCGATGAACAGAGAGGTATCCAAGCGAATGGGTCTGGGCGTAGCCAAAGGTAGGGCATTGCCTCCAAGCCGTCCGGCATCCTGTCTCTTATACACATCT
>RGVM01000508.1 GCA_010027295.1 Chitinophagia bacterium | reverse complement strand
ATGGGCCCGGGAACTGCCATGCAGACTGGTGCAACAAATACAGGCCGATCCTCTTCCAGGCATTGCGTGGGCATCCAAAAAGCGGAGAACAGGTTTGTGACGGGCATCCGATATCCCTTCCCGGAGGCGTCCATTCCCCCCGAGCAATCGAGGTACCTGTCTATGAGTTCCGTCTCCCGGTCGTCGGGTATCACCAGGTACACACGTGAACCGCCGGAGAACTCCGTCTCCACGACATCATGCAGCCTGCCGCCAATCCAGAGTTCCCTGCCCTCCTCGACCCAGCGGATGCCGGGAGCGTCGACGATGCGTGTGACGGGGAAGGACGGGTCGAGGCGTGCCATCCGTCGCAACTGCTCCTCCCGGGCGCATTCGCGGCCGATCAGGAAGGCCACGGAGGTGCCGAACCCGGCCGCTAGCGACAGGGACAACAGGAGGCATGCGATGGCGGTCCGGATGGTCAAAGGGTTCTCGTGAAATGATAACGCGAAGATAGGATGCGGCCGGATGTACTCATCCCGCTGCAGGAATGTTCGTGGCCGGCTCCTCGTCCTGTCCCATGGCGGCCTTCTTCATGCGCCGCGCCGTCTCGTGCCCCAGGTAGGCGTCGATCCGGTTCTCGGCGAAGTAGATCACGGGCGTGAGCAGGAACGCCATGGTGAACTTGTAGGTGTAGTTCACGAGGCAGATGGCCAGCACCTTCTGCCAGCTCCATCCGTTGCCGATCTTGAAGGCGATGAAGAGCACCACGAAGCTGTCAATGAACTGCGAGACCAGCGTCGAGCCCGTGGCCCGCAGCCAGATCCATTTGTCGCCCGTGACGCGTTTGATGCGGTGGAAGACGAAGACGTCCACGATCTGACCGATGAGGAAGGCCGTCAGGCTTCCGAATATGATCCACATGCCCTGGCCGAAGATGGCGGAGAAGGCGAGCTGCATGTCGGGGATTCCCTGGTCCTGCTTGGAAGCCACCCACCAGTCGGGCGGCGTGGTACCCATGGCGAAGTAGAACATCACGAAGGCGTAACCGATGAGGGCGACGGCCGTGTAGGAGATGCGTTTCACGGCCCTGGGACCATAGTACTCGTTGACGATGTCCGTCACGATGAACTCCAAAGGCCATAACAGCACACCGCAGGTGAGAGAGAAGGAGAGCCCCGTCTCGCCCATGATCGTCATGTTCACGGGGTCGATGCCCAAGAGTGCCTCCAGCGAGAAGATCTTACCCCCGATGCACTCGGCGATAAGCGCATTGGCCACGAAGAAGGCCGAGATGATGGTGAAGACACGGGCGGGACGGTTCTCGAGGAGCTGCTTTACCATGGGGGTGTATTTAGACTCCCAACATACGGATATTTCCCGGGAGTGGACCGCAGCAGCAGGGCGGATTCCCATACCCATGCAACGCTTTACGAACAGGCGTGTCTCAATATGGGTACGGTACTGAAATTGCGCCCTTGAGATGACACGGGGAACAGACGACATAGAAGCCCTCTTCAGGGATGCCTATGAAAGGCATGCCCGTCGGCTGTTCAACACGGCCTATCGGATATTGGGCAACCGATCCGATGCGGAGGATGCACTGCAGGAGGCCTTCCTGTCCGCCTTCCGTAATCGGGAAGGCTTCGAGGGGCGTGCCGCCGTAGGCACCTGGCTGCATCGCATCGTGGTCAACTGCTCCATCAACCTGATGCGGAGCCGCAGGAACCTCCTGACCGACATGGATGCAGCGGAGGAGGTTCCGACGGAAGAGGCAGCGATGGATGAGGAAGGGCTTGAGATGGATGTGGCTTCGGTGAAGCGCGCCATTGCGCTGCTGCCGGACGGATACCGCACCGTCATCTGCCTGCACCTCTTCGAAGGGTACGACCACGTCGAGATCTCCGAGATCCTCGGCGTGGCCCGGGCCAGCGTCAGAAGCCAATACCACCGAGCCAGGAAGCAACTGGTGAACCTGCTGAACCAAAAGCCTGCATCATGAATGACAAGCTGAAGAGATTCATTGAAGAGCACCGGGAGGAGTTCGACGACAGGGAGCCCTCAACGGAACTGCCTGACAGAATCCTCGCCGCCCGTGATCAACAAGGACAATCGGTGGTCCGGCGCTTGCCATGGACGTCCATGGTTGCCGCCACTCTCGCCGCCTTCCTGCTGCTGGCCATTGCGATACGTTACCTGATTGGGAAAGAGAACCATCCACCTGAACGCCTGACAGGCGGGGAACCCATGACAAAGGCGGAACCGAAGATCCGGACCGACAGTGCACTCCTACAGATCGACTCTGTCCGGGCCCTCCAGCTGGAGGCGATCT
>RGVM01000507.1 GCA_010027295.1 Chitinophagia bacterium | reverse complement strand
TGGTTGATGGCCTTGGTTGGAACGATGAACTCCCCCTCGCTCTCTGCCGGTACATCGACGTCCTCGTCGGTGAGGGCCAAGCGGCGGCCATCGGTGGCTACCAAGGTCAACTTGTGCTCCTTGAGGCTAAAGAAGATGCCGTTCAGGACGAACCGGCTTTCGTCGGACGAGACGGCGAAGGACGTGCGCCGGAGCATGGCCTTGAGTTTCTCCTGAGGGACGGAGACGGCCTTGGACTGCTTGAACGTTGGGAACGGGGGGTACTCGGTAGCCGCCAAGCCATTGATCCTGAAGTACGAGCCGCCTGAACGGACAACGACGGCTGACTTGTCGTCCACGTCGAGTTCGACGTCGGCGACGACGAGTTCGCGGACGATGCCGACGAACTTCTTGCTGGGGACGGTGACGGAGCCCTCGACGACGATATTGGCCGGGACGCTGCACGTCACGGTGACATCGAGGTCGGTGGCTGTGAGGTGAAGGCGCCCATCCGCTGCGCGAAGGAGGATGTTGGAAAGGATGGGGAGCGTCGTCCGGGCACCGGCGACGTTTTGGACGGCTTGAAGTCCATGGAGGAGCTGATCTTTGGCGATGGCCAGCTTCATGGGCTTATTGATGGACTGGAATAGAGAGAAAGGAAAGCCCGTAGTATGGCATGTGAATAAGACCCACAACCTGTTGGGGTGGCTGTAGGCAGGGGCTCAGGAGGGGGTGAAGGCTGTGGACAAGCATGGCGATGAGATGGTGAAGGGTGCGAGGAAGGATGTGTGGGCAGGGTTGTTGCCGAGCTTCGGGGGTTGTTGCCGAGCTTTATTCGTGGGGTTGTACACGACGGGCGGAAATGGAGCAGGAATATCAATCCAAGTATTTGGATAGCAGAGGTTTAAGGGCCTTTATTTTGTCGGCGGGCCACAGGTTTCGAGGTGTCATGATGGCGAACCGCAGGGCCTCGTGACACGGCCAGGAAGGAACGGTGGGAAGGGAGGGTATGGCGGCGCGGACGATGGCTTTTGCGAGGTCTGCATTTTTCCGGAGGTTATCGACCACCATGTCCACGGTGACGTGGGCTTCGTCCGTCTTCCAAGCATCATAGTCCGTCACCATGGCTAGGGACGCGTAGGCGATCTCGGCCTCGCGGGCGCAACGGGCTTCGCCAAGGTTGGTCATGCCGATGACGTCGAAACCCGCCTTGTGATGGGCGATGGACTCGGCGCGGGTGCTGAAAGCGGGGCCCTCCATGTTGACGTAGGTGCCTCGGTCGTGACAACGGGCTTTGGAGGCCTTGGCTGCCTTGAGCAGGATGGTGCGGAGTTCCTCGCAGATCGGGTCGGCGAACGCTATGTGGGCGACGATGCCGTCTCCGAAGAAGGTGTGGGCGGAGGACTGCTTGGTGCGGTCGATGAACTGGTCGATCAGGACGAGGTCGCAGGGGCGATATTTTGCTTGGAGGGAGCCGACGGCGCTGACGCTGATGATCCAGGAAACGCCCAGCTTTTTCAGGGCCCAGATATTGGCCTTGTGATTGAGTTCGGATGGCAGCAGGCGATGGCCCCGGCCATGCCGAGGGAGGAAGACGACGTCGCGACCGTCGAGTTGCCCGACGAGGAATGCGTCGGAAGGAGCGCCGAAAGGCGTGGAAATCTTATGCCAACGAGGGCGAACAAGCCCTTCGATTTGATAGAGCCCTGAGCCGCCGATGATGCCGATTCGATGGGGATTCATGCGCCGGACGATGCCGGGAACGTCGAGGGGTCACCAGAGCGGATTGTGGGCATAGCAGGGGCGGTTGGGGCCAGATACGGCGACAAGCTGGGAGAAGAGGCTGAATGAGCCGTGACAGCGGGCTCCAACCGGGGGTATCGAAGGGCTGGAAGGAAGAGGAGGAAGCGATGGCGTTCCTGAGGTTTGAGGGGATTGGGAAGAGCTTTCCAGGGGTGAAGGCGTTGGAGGACGTGACCTTTGAGGTGAGGGAGGGGTCGTGCCACGCGCTGATGGGGGAGAATGGTGCCGGCAAGAGCACGCTCGGGAAGATACTAGCGGGGGTTTACACGGCAGACCGGGGGAGGATGACGCTGGACGGGAAAGAGGCATCACCTCGGAACCCATTGGAAGCCAGAATGTTGGGGATCGCCATGGTGCACCAAGAGCTGGCGTTCTGCCCAAACCTGACCGTGGCGGAGAATCTCTCCCTAGGGGACATGCCCACGATGGGCCTATGGCTGGATCGCGAGAGGTTACGGGACCGGGCGCGGGCGGTATTGGCGGAGATTGGGGCGGAGATCGATGTGGATGCGCGGGTGGAAACGCTGAGCACTGGGCAAGAGCAGATGCTTCAAATCG
>RGVM01000506.1 GCA_010027295.1 Chitinophagia bacterium | reverse complement strand
CAGTTCCATCCCGAGAAGAGCCACAAGTTCGGCATGCGTGTGATGTCTAACTTCGCGTCTCTCTGAGATGGGACGCGTACGCATCATACCCGTGTTGCTGCTCGACAGGGGCGGCCTGTACAAGACGGTGGGTTTCTCCAAGCCCAAGTACGTCGGAGACCCCGTCAACACCGTTAAAATATTCAACGAAAAGGAGGCGGACGAGTTGGTGGTGCTCGACTTCCGCGCCACCGTGGAGAACCGCTCACCGGATTTCAGCAAGATATCCGATATCGCAGGTGAAGCGTTCATGCCGATGGCCTACGGTGGCGGTATTCGTACCCTAGATGATGCGAAGAAGGTCTTCGATTGCGGGTACGAGAAGGTCGTGCTCAATTCTGTACTCTTCCAGAACCGCGGTTTGGTGTCGGAGATTGCCGGCATCTTCGGCTCGCAGTCTGTCGTCGCTTCCATCGATGTCAGGAGGAACTGGCTGGGGCGTATGCGTGTCTTCGCCAGGTCCGGCAAGTCGGATACGGGCATGTCTCCCGTGGCCTGTGCCCGGGAGATGGAGGAGCGTGGCGCGGGAGAGGTAATGCTCACGTCCATTGACCGCGACGGCACCTGGGGGGGATACGACCTTGAGTCGGTCTCCGAGGTGGCCCATGGCATAGGTATCCCTCTGATCGCATGCGGCGGCGCTTCCGGTCTGGACGACTTTCGCAAGGCCGTGGATGCGGGGGCCTCTGCGGTTGCCGCTGGGAGCATGTTCGTCTTTCAGAAGAAGGGCATGGGTGTACTCATCAGTTTCTGCTCCGGTTTCAGGCTCACAAAGAAAAGCTAATGACCCATAGAAGGATCCGATTCGGCATCATCGGGTGCGGACGCATCGCCCGTCGGCATGCGGAGCACGTAAGGACTTTCGGCGAGTTGGACGCTGTTTGCGACATTGTTCCCGAGAAAGTGGCCGCCTTCTCGGCTGATTTCGGTGCCAGAGCCTATGCGTCCGCCGAGGAGATGCTCCGAAGCGAGCCCGACATTGATGTCGTTTCCGTATGCTCCCCCAACGGATTGCATGCCGAACACACCGTCCTCGCACTTCGTGCCGGAAGACATGTGCTATGTGAGAAGCCCATGGCGCTCTCGGTGCAGGACTGCCGGCAGATGATCGACGAGGCGGAGAAGGCCAACCGCAGGTTATTCATCGTCAAGCAGAACAGGTTCAACCCTCCGGTGGCTGCCGTGAAGCGCCTGATCGAGGAAGGGGGGCTGGGGCGTATCTACAGCTTCCAGCTCAACTGCTTCTGGAACCGGAACGAAGCCTATTACGCAGACAGCTGGAGGGGTACCCGATCCCTCGACGGAGGCACCCTGTTCACGCAGTTCAGTCACTTCATCGATCTGCTGTATTGGATGCTGGGTGACGTGCGTGAACTCCATGCATTCGCAGGCAATTTCCACCACAAGGGTGTGATAGAGTTCGAGGACACCGGCGTGGTGACGATGCGTTTCTACAACGATATCATAGGCACCCTGAACTACACGGTCAACAGCCATGCCCGCAACATGGAGGGCTCCCTTGCCATATTTGGATCGAAGGGCACCGTCAAGATTGGTGGGCAGTATCTCAACGAACTCGAATACCAGTCCATGGATGGTCCCGAGATTCGCGACCTCCCACCCGGCAATCCTCCCAACCACTATGGTCAATATGTCGGTTCGATGAGTAACCACGACAAGGTATATGCCAACGTGGTGGATGTCCTGACAAAGGGTGACGTCATCGCCACGAACGGCTTCGAGGGCATGAAAACCGTCGAGATCATCGACAGAATATATGCTGCTGCAGGCATCCTAAAGCCTTAGTCGCTCATGGCCGCCGCACATGACCGGAAACCACTGAATCCATTCGTATGACGACCGAGAAGATTCCATTTGTCGACCTATATGCGCAGTACCTGTCGATTCAGGAGGAGATAGATGCCGCCATCGCGGGTTCCATACGTGAGACCTCTTTCATCGGTGGACGTCCTGTCGCCGAATTCGAAAGCGCCTTCGCCCGTTTCCTGGGCATGCCCCATGTAGTCTCCTGTGCGAACGGCACCGATTCCATGGAGATTATCCTGAAGGCCTGGGGTATCGGTGCAGGCCACGAAGTGATCGTGCCGGCTCATTCCTGGATCAGTACTTCAGAGGCTGTCGGCAATGTGGGGGCGCGTCCCGTCTTCGTTGACGTGGATCCCGAACGGTTCACGATCGACGTGAACCGCATCGAAGAAGCTGTCACGCCTCGGACGCGTGCAATCATCCCCGTTCACCTCTATGGGCATCCGGCCGACATGCCCGCCATCATGGACATCGCCCGCAGGCATGGCCTCATCCAGAAT
>RGVM01000505.1 GCA_010027295.1 Chitinophagia bacterium | reverse complement strand
CGTCGAGCTCGACCCGCGCAACGCCGAGGCCTACCTGCAGCTGGCCATCGACGCCGAACGATGGGGCAACCGCAACGACGCCAAGGAATATATGCGCCTCGCCTCCGTGGCCGACACGGCCAACCCCGCCTATTCCTTCTACTACGCCATGTATTTCGACGAGGAGGACATGAAAGTCTTCCAAACCCTCATCTACCGGCTCGCCGACAGGTTCCCGGCCCACGAACGCGGCGCCCAGGGCCTCTACTGGCTGGGCTATAATATACGCGACAATGCGGGCAAGATCGAAGTATGGGAGGACCTCCGCAGGCGTTACAATCCGCAGGCCTTCAGCTGGTCGGCGGGCGGGATGAGCCTGCTCTACCAGGCTTACCTCGACGCCGACCGCTACGCCGACGCGGCCGCCCTCGCCAAGGCGATGTCCGTCAAGCCCGGATGGGACGACCGCATCGACCTCGCCCACCGGCTGTCCGAGGCCGACCGGCTCCTCAGGGCCGGCAGCCACAAAGAGGCCTACCAGGCCATCTCCGGCATCAAGAAGACCCGCAACACCGAGGCGGCCACAAAAGTGCCCATCCTCGAGGCCCGACTGGCCGACCTATCCGGCCATACCGACAGCGCCTACGCCAAACTCATCCGCCTCCAGGCGAAGGCGCCTACCGATGCGATGCAGACGGCCATCGATGCATATGCCGCCAAGCTCGGCAAACCTGCCGGACAGGTACAGTCCGACATCAAAGCCATCCGCTCACTGACCACCAGGCCCGCCTTCCCCTTCGACCTCCATACCTATACCCGCAGCGCAAAGGGTCGACTCGCGGATTACAAAGGCAAGCCCGTACTGCTCACCTTCTGGTTCCCGGGCTGCGGACCCTGCCGCGCAGAGTTCCCGCACTTCGAGAACGTCGTCGGGAAGTTCCGGAAGTCAGAACTGGCCTATGTCGGCATCAACGTGCTGCCCTTGCAGGACGACTACGTGCTTCCCTTCATGAAGGGGACGGGCTACAGCTTCGTACCGCTCAGGGCTACCGGCGACTGGGCCCAGGAGAAGTACGGCGTCCGCGGCGAACCCACCAACTTCCTGATCGACAAGGAAGGCAACATCGTGTTCGCCAACTTCCGGACGACGGCTGACAACGAACGCACCCTGGAACTCATGATCCGCTCCCTGCTCTGACCCCAAGCAGCCATACCATGACAAAAAACCTCCGACACGCCGCCCTCGTCTGTCTCCTGCTATCGGCAGTCCTTTGCCGCGCTCAGCAGGGCACCTATCGCATCCAAGGCGTCGTCGACGGACTCGACAGCCGCATGATGTACCTCGTCATTCAGGACAGCGAGGCCCCGGGCGGCTATATCCGGGACAGCATCCCCGTCGCCCCCGATGGCAGCTTCCGCCACCAGGGACCCATCCGCGCGTTCACCTACGTCACCCTCTCGCCCAACGTGGAACGCGTCGTCAAACGCGTCGGCCGCGGCTACTATCCCGCCAAATCCTCCCTCTTCCAGCTCTTCCTCTTCCCCGGGGCGGATGTCACCCTGGCCGGCCGTGTCACCGACATGGTGGACGCCTATCCCTCCGGTGATCCCGCCAACCGGGACCTCGCCATCCTGACACGCAGTATCAATCCTCTTGCCAACCGATCCGTCAACCATAGTGTGCGTATCGGCAACCAGGAGGTGACCGACAGCGTCGCCGTCGCCCGCCTCAAAGACAGCATCGCCGTCCTCGACGCCCGCGTGACGGACCTGAAGAAGGCCTTCCTGGCAGCACACCCCCAGTCGCCTGCCGCCGCCTGGCTGCTGTCCGACATGATGATCCGCATGCAGGTCCAGCCCGAAGAGGCCATCACCGCCTTCAGGCAGCTCGACGGCAAACTCTCCGAAAACCCCTACTACCGCGAAGTCGCCGGACGTGTCGCCGGCATCGAACAGACACGTCCCGGCAAGCCTGCGCCCGACATCGTCTCCCGCAACACACCCGACAGCTCCCTCTTCTCCCTCGCCGCCCTCCGCGGCCGCTATGTCGTTCTCGATTTCTGGGGCACCTGGTGCGGCCCCTGCATCGCCGGGATGCCCCGCATGAAGGAGATCCTCGACAAACACCGCGGGAAGATGGAAATCGTGGGCATCGCCCAGGAATCGGATGGCGGCGGCCGCTGGAGGAAATTCCTGAAGGACAAGCCCGAGTACGGATGGCGCCACGTGCTGAATGTGAAGTCTGACGACATCATCGTGAAGTACAGTGTGGCGGGCTATCCCACCAAGATCATCATCGACCCGGAGGGCAGGATCCTCAGTCGTTTCGTGGGCGAGGACGATGGTTTTTACACCGAGCTCCAAAGACGCCTCGAATGAGCCGGAAGCCGG
>RGVM01000504.1 GCA_010027295.1 Chitinophagia bacterium | reverse complement strand
CTGCTTGTGAAGTCGCGCACGAGCCGCCACGAGATCGTCGCTTTCAGTAGCAAATGGATAGCTAATTTTTCCACAAGTATCCATCGATGTATTGCTGAATCTTCCCGCATTCTCATCGAAAGCCAATATATTCGTCATATGTACATTTCCTACATTCGTCTCCATTTTCTGCACATTCTCCTCCTTCCACTCCAGCAGCGCCTCGTGTCCTTGCACGTCCGCTATCTTCCGCTCAGAGACTGGAACACCAGGAATTTTCCGCTCAATATCCCCGCAGTCTTCTACTCCTGTCCACGTGATTATGTCTCCGTGACCTGCGATCAGCTTCAGTTTCCGCGACGACGAGGCAACCCTCACCGATGCGGAGGTGGAAGACATGATGGAACGCATCATGCGCACCTACCGGAAGGAGCTGGAGGCACAGGTAAGAACCTGATCAAGATGGACCCCATCGCTGAGCAGATATCGAGGATATCCGAAAAGGTAGGCCTACTCGTGAAGGAATACCGCAACCTCCAGCGCGAGAACGAACGGCTGCGGCATGAACTGGAGCGCAAGTCGGGAATCCTTGCGGAACTCGAGGGTAGACATGCCGACCTGGAGCGACAGGCGGACCTCCTAAAAATATCGTCGGTATCCGTGGAAGGCTACCCTGCGAAGGACATGGAGAGGATCATCGAGCAATACATCAGAGATATCGACCGATGCATCGCGAAACTGGAGGAATAAGTCTTTCAGACGCGCTTCACCATGCGCTGCCGCTGCTCGTGCTCCCCATGATGGTACTCGAGCGTGTAGACGCCGTAGGGAAGATCGTTCAGCCCGCGCCAGTAATAGGACCTGGCTCCCTTGGGGATGCTGGTGTTGAGGGAGCCGCATACGGTACCCTTCTCGTCGCGAAGGACGGCACGCAGCGGGGCGGTGTTGGGCTCTGGCAGGTCGAATACCACGCTGTCTATGAAGACAGGAAACCGTAACCTTGCGAACATGGAATCAGCTTTAGCTTTCTATGATAAAGTAGGGTGACGGAAGGGGCAGAGGTCCGCAGGAAAGATGATTCGCAGGATATTGGAATTCCCGGTGGGATGCCAAATATAGTTTTTTTCGACATATCCAAATGGATTCATAAAAATATTTTACATGCAGCAGAACATCCCGGTGAACGTGTTGGTGGGAGACCGGACCTATCGGGTGCTTGTCGCCCCTTCCGATGAGGAGCGACTCCGCAAGATGGCAAAGGCCATCAACGACCAGATCCTCGAATTCAGGACACGTTTCGGAGGCAAGGACATGCAGGACTACCTGGCGATGGTGCTGCTTTGGCATTTGTCCGAAAGCCGTCCAGGGGCGGTCGGCGGGGCAGGGATGGCGGCAGTGACGGGAGAACTCACATCACTGGAGTCGATGCTCGACAGTATGTTCCTGCCTTCAGGGTCCGGAACGCCATAAGGAAGGTTCCCCGTTTCAGGGTATGGGGCCCGTTTCGTATCTTCGGGGCGCCGCATTGGGTACGGATGTGCCGATCACCCCAAGCTGCATACTACGACCAACGATTTCCCATGGACACGAACATCCTCATCGCCATATCCTCCCTTGTTGCCCTCGCCTTCGGAATCCTGGCAGGGAAACTGCTCTTCTCGCGTGACAACTCCCGCAAGATCCGGGAAGCCGAAGAGCGATCGGTCAAGATTATTGCCGACGCCAAAACCCAGGCTGAGAACCTTCGCAAGGAGAAGATTCTGGAAGCCAAGGAGAAATTCGTGCAGATGAAGGCCGAGCATGACCGCGAGATGCTGGACAAGAACCGCAAGTTCGCGGAGATGGAGAACCGCGTCAAGCAGAAGGAGCAGGGTATCAACCAGAAGGTAGAGAACCTCGAGAAGCAGGTGAAGGAAAATGAAGGCATCAAAGAACACCTGAACCGTCAAATCGAGGTAGTCAACCAGAAGCGCTCCGAACTCGAGAAGCACCAGGAGGAACATATCCGCCGATTGGAGAAGATCGCCCAGCTCTCGGCGGAGGAAGCCAAGGCCCAACTCCTCGAATCCCTCCGACAGGAAGTCCAGACCAAGGCCCTCTCCCTCCAGCAGGAGATCATAGAGGATGCCAGGCAACGCGCTAATAAAGAGGCGCGCAAGATCATCATACAGACGATCCAGCGCACCGCCTCCGAGCAGACGATCGAGAACACCGTCACCGTCTTTAATCTGGAGAGCGACGAGATCAAAGGACAAATCATCGGCCGCGAGGGTCGCAACATACGCGCCATCGAGGCCGCCACTGGCGTCGACCTCGTGGTGGACGACACTCCGGAAGCCATCGTCCTGAGCTCCTTCGACCCGCTGCGCCGCGAGATCGCCAGGCTCTCCC
>RGVM01000503.1 GCA_010027295.1 Chitinophagia bacterium | reverse complement strand
GAGTAACAGTAGAGAAGAGAAGTTTTTTTGACAATTAACTCTTACTGAGCTCCACGCTACCCCCCTCGGCGGTCACTTTGGGCGGGATAAGACACTGTCCTTGGCTCAGCGTTCCGTTTGGTGGCCTTCTCTCGCTGCGGACGTCGAAACATTCATCAGCACCTGCCCCACTTGCCAGCGCGTCAAAGCCGAACATGGTCGCCCTGCTGGCCTTCTTTTCCCGCTTCCCGTGCCGTCGCGCCGGGGCGGAATGATTGGTCTGGACTTCTTGGAGATGCCGATCGCGCAATCCGGGCATGATTTCCTGCAGGTGCACATCGACTTTTTGACGGGGCGCGTCTGGCTTGTCCCAACGTTCAAGTCGGTGACCTCGTCGGCGGCCGCCAACAACTTCATGAGCTCGGTATTTCGAGACGTGGGCCTGCCCGACACGCTGGTCTCCGATCGTGATACTCGATTTACGTCGGAATTCTGGACGGCTTTGCACGCCGCGCTGGGTACTTCCCTTATCTTCGGTTCGCCTTATCATCATAACACGAATTCACGCACTGAACGTGTCAATGCTGTAATTGCAGACGTGCTTCGCTGCTTTGTCGACGGTCGCCAAGCGGATTGGCCGTCGCTCATTCCACTCGTTGAATTCGCCATCAACGATTCCGCTTCGGCACTTGGCCACGGATATACTGCATTCTACGCCGATCGCGGCCAGCACCCACGCCGGCCCTTCATGGCTCCTCGGACGATCAGCGACGACCATGGTCAGTCCGGGGGGGGCCTCGCCCAACACATGTCCCTGGTCACAGGCGAGGTGCGGGGCCTCATGCTGGAGAGCCAACTGGCACGCAAGGCACGACTGGATCCCCATCGCCGCGACGTACAATTTAAGCCGGGCGACGAGGTTCTTTTGGATACCACGCACACCCCTCTCCCTTCCCGCGACAAGCTCTCACCTCGCTGGATGGGCCCCTTCCGCGTGCTCGCCAAGACAGCTCCGAACACCTACCGCCTCGACCTTCCCCCGAGCTGGCGCGCCTTCTCGGAGTTCAACGTGGAACGCCTGCGTCGCTACCTCCGCCGCCCGCCTGCGCTGGGCGGCGATGACGAGGAGCCAGCTCCAGTCCAGGGCCTCGACGGTCAACTGGAGCATGAGGTGGAGGCTATCCTCAAGTTCTCCATGCGCGCCGGTCGTCCACACGTTCTTGTACGTTGGACCGGTCTCGATGCTTCCGGTGATACCTGGGAGCCTCTGGAGAATCTTACTAACTGTGAGGATGCTATTCGTGCTTTTGAGCAGGCTCGCGGGCTGGTCCTACCTCGCGCCCCGCCGCCTCCGCCTTCGCACGCATGCGGCGGAGTTGCGCCTCCGTTGCCCCCTGCTGGGTATTCCGTGGACCCGAGCCCTGGTGACCTCGGTGCAACCCTGGTGGGCAGGCGCATTTTGTACTGGTGGCCGTCCGACGGCTGGCAACTTGGAACGGTCGCGCGTATCTGCGCACCTTCCGCCTCCGGCTTTACTCACGTGGTGGCCTACACCCGGCAAACCTCGGCGCTACGCGGAACGGCGGACACGCTGCTGGATGCTGCTTCGTACGGGCAACGCTGGGTGCTGCTTTCACCATTGGCACCTACTGGAGTTAAGCGAGTTCCCCGGCGGAACCGCGAGCTGGTCTCGGAGGCCCTACCTCGGGATTGAGTTTGGCCTGTGCTCCGTAACCGGTTCGACCAGGCCTTAAGGCCTCGGGAAGTTCAACCGGCCCAGAACCGATTCGTTCTCGAAGGGGTCTATTTATACCCCGAGGAACAGGCCGAATTTAGTAAAAAGAGTTTCGTTCTAGCAATGCAAAGACTTCTCGCCTCCGCGCGCGCGCTCGCCTCAGATGGTAGCAGCGCTTCGATCGCTGAGCCCCTGCACGAAGCAGAGGAAGATCATGCGACAATTAGGAACGTTTTTGGTAGCGAAGGTTACGTCGATGACGTGAATACTCCAGTCTCGCCAAATGCATCGACAATTCTCGCTCCTCAGACCTCTTCTGTTGTTCAGTCGGTACCTGCACGGTCCCGTTCACTGCCAGTATCAGAGATAAAAACCAAGTTAATGGCATCTCTTGGGCTTGAGTCGTCCGCCCTCACTGCCTATTTGTCGAATTTACATCGCGAAGGCTGCACTTCGTATTTGTTGAACGATTGGGATCACCAAGCATTCGGTCCCTTGTCCCCTGAGGATGCTCATCGTGTTTGTCTGCTCTGTTCATCGCAGCTTACCACAAATGTCGACGTCTGGCGAACATCTCCCGGCTCCCAAGACGGCTGCCCGCCCCAACAATCACATGTGCGAAATTACTGCGTTTGTCAAGGCTGGCAAATGTTCTC
>RGVM01000502.1 GCA_010027295.1 Chitinophagia bacterium | reverse complement strand
CCAGATCACCACTTGTAGGTTTTTCGCATCCGTTCGAGCCGTTCGTGCGAGGTCAGGTCGAACTGTACGGGCACCACGCTGACGTATTGGTTCTCGAGGGCCCAGACGTCAGTGTCCTTGCCTTTGTCGGAGTTGACGAACTCGCCGGTGAGCCAGTAGTACTTGCGCCCGGCGGGGTCGATGCGCTCCTTGAAGTCCTCCTCGTACTTGGCATAGGCCTGGCGGCAGACGCGGATGCCCCTGATGAGTTCCTCGGTCACTTTGGGGATGTTCACGTTCAGGCACAGGTGCCTGTCGGGCTTGGTGGCGAGGACCGACTCTACGATGCGTCTGGCATAGGTGCGCGCCGCGGAGAAGTCGGCCTCCATGCTGAGGTCGAGCAGCGAGAAGCCAATCGAGGGGATATTCTCGATGGAGGCCTCGATGGCGGCCGACATGGTGCCGGAGTAGATGACGTTGATGGAATGGTTGGCCCCGTGGTTGATGCCGCTCAGACAGATGTCGGGCTTGCGGTGCAGGACCTTGTCGACGGCGATCTTCACGCAGTCAACCGGCGTGCCCGAACAACTCCAGGCCTCTACGCCATCAAAGACCTTCACGCTGTGCAGCCGCAGGGGCGAGCCGATGGTAATGGCATGGCCCATGCCCGACTGTGGCCTATCGGGCGCCACCACCACCACCTTGCCGAGGTCCTTCACGGCCTCGACCAGGTTCCGTATGCCGGGGGCTGTCACGCCGTCATCGTTGGTGATAAGGATTACCGGCTTCTCCTTCACGCGCCGCTTGGGCGCAGGCTTCTTCTTGTCCATGGTTCCAGGGCCGGCCATCAGGCCGGTTGCAAAGTAACGCAGATACCGGGGGGGAATTATGGGAAGCGGTGCAGAAAAATTTGGAAGAACTAAATTATTTAGTATTTTGCACCAAATTCATTAGCATGCCACAGTCGTTCGCAGGCCGTAACCTGAAGCATCTGAGGAAGGGCAAGAAGCTGACGCAGGAGGAGTTTGCCGCGCGTCTCAACATCAAGCGTTCCTTGTTGGGCGCTTATGAGGAGGAAAGGGCTGAACCCAGGCTCGACGTGCTCGAGGCGGTAAGCGACTGGTTCGGGGTCTCTCTCGACGACCTGCTGCGTACCAACCTCGGCGAGCTCGATGCTTCCGCGGGCTCCGACGAGGCCCTCGGATACCTTCAGCGTCGGCGCTTGCTGAAGACCGCTCCCACCGAGAACCTCATCCACTTCGTCCCCTTCAAGGCGGCTGCCGGCTACCTGACAGGCTATGCCGACGAGGAGTTCATCGACGAACTCAACACCTTCACCCTCCCCATGTTGGGCGGCGGCCAGTACCGCGCCTTCGAGATCATCGGCGACAGCATGCTGCCTACCCCCAGTGGCTCCGTCATAGTGTGTCAGAAGCTGCCCCACGGCGTCGAAGAAGTACGAAACCACCATGCCTACATCGTCGTCAGCCGCAGCGAGGGCATCGTCTACAAGCGCGTCGTCAAGGATGGCAAACAGCGGCACCGCCTCACCCTGGTGAGCGACAACCCCTCCTTCAAGCCCTATTTCATCAACTCCGACGACATAGTCGAGCTATGGCAGGCCCAGATGGTCATCAGCAAGGTGGCGGTCCAGCAGCGGTGGGACATGGGCCAGCTGGCCAGCATGGTCACCGACCTACAGGAACAGGTGTCCAGCCTCAAACGCAAGATGAACTGACATCCCGG
Source organism: Chitinophagia bacterium (assembly GCA_010027295.1). GTDB lineage: Bacteria > Bacteroidota > Bacteroidia > Chitinophagales > Chitinophagaceae > Pollutibacter. The sequence continues at coordinate 646 of RGVM01000502.1, read as the reverse complement.
CTCATCCGGCATCGTACGCATCCCTGACCGTCGACCTACCCGGCTTTCGTGTGGCATCCGACTGCGGAGGAATGCCAGGCATGCGCGTTTGATATCCAAGCCCCCCACACCGGCCCCTCTCCCCGGCAGCTAGAGCCCGTAGGCATCCCTCGCCGCCCGGAAAGTCTGGCAGTGCGCCTCCACGATCCGCAACACGTCGATCGAATAACCACCCCCCATCGAGACGGCACAGGGTATGCCCGCCGCACTCAGCCGCCCGAAGACGGCCTCGTCACGCCGGCGGCAACCGTCCATCGACACCTTCAGCCGGCCGTACCGATCGCTGTCGAGGATGTCTACACCCGACAGATAAAACACGATTTCCGGACTAAGCCGCCTCAACAGGTCGTCGAGATGCCCCTCGAGTAATGACAGGTACTCCGCATCCCCGATGCCGTCCGGCAGCGGCACATCCAGGTCGGAAACCTCTTTATGGAAGGGATAGTTGCGCGCACCGTGCATGCTGAACGTGAAGACGCGCGGTTCATCGCGGAAGATGCTGGCGGTCCCGTTGCCCTGGTGCACGTCGAGGTCCACCACCAGGATCCGCTCCAACCTGCCCATAGCCAGCAGATGGTCGGCGGCGACGGCGATGTCGTTCAACAGG
>RGVM01000501.1 GCA_010027295.1 Chitinophagia bacterium | reverse complement strand
GCTGTCTGCAGGCTCAGGCGGGAGCTGAAACGGCGGTTGTAGAAGAGCTGGCTGTGCGTCTGCCGGTAGTTGTCGGTTTCGTTGTCGTAGGGTTCGCCGGGCTTCTCGGTGCCGGCGGGGTTGTAGGTCCTGTCGCTGGCCAGCATGCTCTCGGGTATGCCGTACCAGGCTTGGTAGGTCTTTTCCTTGCCGGAGAAGACATTGAGCCGCAGGGATGCGTCGGGCCGCAGCCAGGCGGCAGAGACGTGGAACGACTGCAGGTCGCTCGTAGCACGGTCCACGTACCCGTTGCTCCGGATGCGGGAAAGTCTGGTATCGAGGGTGAAGCGTCCGTCGATGAGTCCGGTGCCCGCCTTCATGGTGTTCTTCCATGTGTCGAAGGAGCCGTAGCTGTTGGCAGCCTCGGCATAGGCCTTCTCGTGGACCTCGTTGGTGGATATGTTGAGCGTGGCCCCAAAGGCGCCGGTGCCGTTGGCGCTAGTGCCGACGCCCCGCTGCACCTGTATGCTCCCGGCAGAGGATACGAAGTCGGGGAGGTTGACGAAGAAGACGCCCTGAGATTCGGCGTCGTTATACGGGATGCCGTTGAGGGTCATGTTGATGCGGGTGGCGTCGGTGCCACGGATGCGGATGCCCGTGTAACCGACTCCGTTGCCGGCGTCGGAGTTGACGACGACCGACGGCGTCTGGTCCAGTACATAGGGGATGTCCCTTCCCAGATTCCGGGCTGCGATCTCCCGTTCGCCGAGGGTGGTCTCTGTGAAGGGCTGTGCGGCTCCCGCCCTGACGGCGCGGATCTCGATTGGCTGCATGAGCCGGCTGCTCTTTCGAAGGGTGAGTTCGGCGAAGGCGCCCGTGGGCAGCAGGGTGTCGAGTTCCGCGTATCCCACGGCCGACACTTTCACCCGGAGTCCCTGCCCGGCCTTGCCCCGGAGCAGGAAACGTCCCTGGTCGTCGGCCGATGTTTCAATGCCATCCGTCGTCCGAAGGGTTGCGCCCGCGACGGGCTCGCCGCCGAAGGCATCCGTTACCCGGCCACGGAACGGTACCTGGGCCAGCCCGGTATGCCAGAACGACAATCCGGAAACGATGAGTGCAAAGGCTGCTTTCATAATAAATCCCTCCTCTCCGGCGGGGTCCGCTCACCGGCCCGGCCATGGTGTGACACAATACAGGAAAGGAAGGGGTGAGGCGCTGTCCTTCCCTGCGCAGGCATTACCCTGTTCAGGTTCTACGGGTCTGTTCTCAGCCTCCGCCTCAGCCTTGGGCTAAAACGGGAGCACCCCGGGAATCCGTGAGTCTCAATGACAGAATGGTGACTGTCGAGTGCAAAATTAACGCGGCATTGTATACCGCAGAAGGAAAAAATGGCTTGCTTGCATCCAAATCGAATTGGAATGAGAATGGCCATGATTGCCGGGGCCTTGCTACTGGCTTGCTCTGCACTCCATGCACAGGACCGGGAGAAGGACCCGATGGCGCGTGACCGCGACCTGAAGGGTTTCGACCGGATCGAGGTCAGGAACGGCATCGACCTATACCTGGTGGCAGACGACCGTGAGACGGTGGCCGTCAGCGCCCGCGAGGAGGAGGACCGGGACCGTATCGTCACCCGGGTCAACAACGGCACACTGTATGTCTACTATGACCTCAAGGGGGGGCTCCGCTGGCCACTCAACATGAAACTCAAGGCCTACGTGTCCTTCAAAACGCTGAAGGCCCTCTCCGCATCGGGTGCCTGCAACGTATTCCTAGACGGTAAGGTCAAGGGCGATGCCTTCCGGCTGGAACTCTCGGGTGCGAGCGATTTCACAGGCGCGATCGACGTGGGCAGGTTGGAGGTCGAACAGTCGGGTGGTTCCGACAGCCGGCTGACCGGCAAGGCGCGCAGTGCTCGCCTGCAGGTGGGCGGCGCCAGCGAAGTGAAGGGCTTCGACCTGGTGGTCGAGGAGGCAAATGTGAAGGCAAGTGGCGCCTCGGATGTAGACCTGACCGTCAGCGGTACGCTGGACGCCGATGCCAGCGGAGCCAGCGACATACGCTACAAGGGGAAGGGGGTGACGCGGTCCGTACAGTCGGGCACCGCAAGCTCCGTGAAGAAGGTCGATTGACCGCCCGGGGAAAGGGATGGAATGACGAAGGACCCGCCTTGGCGGGTCCTTTTCGTTGCGAAGGGAGGGATCGAACCTCCGACCTTCGGGTTATGAGCCCGACGAGCTACCGCTGCTCTACTTCGCGATTTGTTCCACAAAGATAGCCTTCTAATCCTTTCATGCCAAGAGTTTTTTTCGGGGCTACCTTTGTCCGACAAAGATGAAATCCGGGTTTGTCAGCATTTTCGGTCGCCCCAACGCGGGCAAGAGCACGCTCCTCAA
>RGVM01000051.1 GCA_010027295.1 Chitinophagia bacterium | reverse complement strand
ACGGTGTCCTCGCTCAACCCTTTGGGCGCATCGTCGGACTCTATGTGCGTGACAAATCCGTACTTGTATTCCGAAGTCGTTACCTGCTGAAGTATGTCGTCATTCTCTTCGTACATGCCGTGTTGCTCTTTTGCGGTGCAAAGTTCCTGAAACTGCCTGTCTTTGAAACAGGGATGGGCACCGTTGGTTAGGGGGCAGGGCTTTTTTTCCGCATATCGTAACAGGGCCCGGTAAGGTTCTCAAAACTCCTGGGAGTTCTCAGAACCGGGGGGAGTTCTCAGAAGCAGGGCAGGTTCTCAAAACCCCAGGTAGTTCTCAGAACCGGGGGGAGTTTCCCGCGCTTTTTTAACAATTCGGGTGCTACCGGTACGTCCCCCCACCCTTGGAGGGTATGGGGCATCTACCTGCGACTCCGGAAATTGTAGAAAAGAACCCCCATTCGCCCTTAGTGAGCCGGAGTGTATCAGCGGGGAAGGCTGTCCACCCGGCGGGACGCCTTTCTGCGGAAGTAGCCGCGGAGGAGGAAGTTGTGCTTGAGGGCTTCCATGTCTTCGTTGAAATTCCGGGTTCCATCCTCGACGTTCCGGAGGCTGCGGGAGACATGCCCTGCGAGGGCGGTATCCCGGAGGGCGGATTGCAACACTCCACGCTGTCTGGAGTAGTCATCTCCCACTTTCCGGGACAGGCTCTCCAGTTCGGAGGCCAACCGCTCAGCGTGGGCGGCGACGGACTCCATCCGACGGATGGTGCCTCTTATGTTATAGGAAAGAATGCTGTCCTTCAGTAGGGTGCCAACGGGCCCCTTCCCCGAGCGGACATCTTCGAAGATTCCGCGCACATCAGCTGTGAGTTCCCTGGCGTTGCCGGTGGTCGTCGCCAGGTCGCGTGACGCCCGGCGCAGGTTCTCCCCAAGGATGGTGTCTTGCAGGAGTTTCCAAAGTCCCTCACTTCGGTTGATGCGATCGACGGTGCTGCGCAACCCGTCCGTGATATCCAGTATGTTCTCCGAGCTGCCCGAGAGTGTGCGCAGGACGTCCTCTATCTCGACCGATCCGCGCGAGGCGAGCAAGTCTCCGTCCTGCACCAGCTCGGCGGCACCATTGCCCGGGACGATGTTGACGACCTTGTTGCCCATCAGTCCGTCGGCCCCGAGGCTTGCCATGGCGTTGCGCCTGATGACATTGGCCATATCACCTTTGACCGAAAGTGATACTTCCACTGTCGTATCATTGATGATACGAAGGCTGCGGACGGTTCCGATCTCGATGCCGGAATAGCGGACGTTGTTACCCACGCGGAGCCCCGCCACATTGCTGAATCGCGCCCTGAGGGCCAGGTGTGATCCAATGAGGTGCTGGTATCGGCCGATCAGGAACAGCGAGGCGATGAGGATGACGACGGCCGCCAGTACGAAGGCGCCGAGCCTTGAGAGATGGTTGCGGGATGTTCTCATATGCGGTTCATTCGAAGAATCTCCTCACTTCGCTGTCATCGAGGCGTTTGAGCTCATCCACGGTCCCCATGGCGTGGCACCTGCCGTTGAGCAGCACGGCCACGTTTTCGGAGGTTCGTTCCACGCATTTCATGTCGTGGGATATGATGATGGAGCTGGTGCGGTACTTCTCGGATATCTCCACCATGAGGTCGCTGATCTCCCGGCTCGTGATGGGGTCGAGGCCCGTGGTCGGGGATGAGCGTACGGGCCAGTGCGATACGTTTGCGCATGCCACCCGAGAGCTCCGATGGCATGAGGTCGACGGTCTCCGCCAGCCCGACATTTCCCAGTGCTTCCATGACCATGGCTTCCGACTCTTCGGGTGTCAGTTGAATCCAGTGTCGTCTCAGGGGGAACTCGAGGTTCTCGCGTACGGTCATGGAGTCGTAGAGGGCGTTGGACTGGAAGAGGAAGCCTACCCGCGCCCGCACTTGGTCGAGTGCGTGGTGCTCGATGTCGGACACGTCGTTGCCCAACACTTCGATGCTGCCGCTGTCGGGCTGCAGGAGTCCGATGATGCACTTGATCAGGACAGACTTGCCCGAGCCCGACTTCCCTAGTACGGCCAGATCCTCACGCTTATGGAGCGTCAGGTCGAATCCGTCAAGGACCTTGTGCGTACCGAATGCAAGATGCAGGTCTCGTATCCGGATAACGGGTTCGTTGAGGTCATATGTCTTGTCGCGCACCTTCATGTGGTCTGTTGTCAATTAAGTCCTAGCAAGTCCGTCACTTGCACCGCGACGAGGTCGAGCAGGAAGATGAGCATCGACGCCACGACGACCGCCTCGTTGGCCGACTTGCCCACGCTCTCGGTGCCTTTGGTAGCGTTATATCCCTTGTAGCAGCCTACGGTGCCCACGCAGAAGCCGAAGAAGAAGGTCTTGACGAGCGGCGGGAACACGTCCCGGAACTCGAGGTAGCGAAAAATATCGTCGATGAACAGCGGCAGGCTGGTTACGCTTCGGATGTTGAGGCCGATGAAACAGCCCGTCAGCGAGATGGCGTCGGCTACCACGACGAGCAGAGGGAGCATCAGGGTCGTCGCCATAACCCTGGTGACGACGAGATATCGGAAGGGGTTAGTGCCCGACACCTCCATCGCATCGATCTGTTCGGTGACCTGCATTGAGCCCAGTTCCGCTCCGATGCCGGAGCCCACCTTTCCTGCGAAGATCAGTCCCGTGATGACGGGCCCTATCTCCCGGATGATCGCATCCGCCACGATGTAGGGCAGCTCCGATTCCACGCCGTATGACAATAGGGCGGGCCTGAGCTGGATGGTGAGGACCATGCCCATGATGAAGGCGGTGGACCCCACCAGCGGAAGCGAACGGTTGCCCACTAGGTAGCACTGTCGCAACAACTCTCTCCACTCGAAGCCGGGCTTGGGAGTCTCCGCGAAGACCCGGGCCGCGAAGCGCGAGAGTTCGCCCGTCTCGGTGGCGAAGGAGCGTATGTTGGACATGACCGACAAGGTTGCAAACGTCTGCTATGACGCAGGCCTTGAAATTACGCAATTTGCACTTGCGTCCCCGGCATACGGCGACTTGCAAGATTGGCGAATACGTAATTTCGGGGATACATGTCGAGCAGGGGCAGACGCAGGGCCGGCTACAGCCGGCACAACCGGGTGAGGCTGGTGAGGGGAGGTCGGGATTACTTCGCCGTCTTCGAGGAGTTGATACGGGGTGCGCAGACGTCCGTTCATCTGCAGACCTACATCTTCGAGGAAGACCACACAGGCCTGCGCATGGCCGCCCTTATGCGCGAGGTCGCCGAAGGGGGCGTCAAGGTGTACGTGATGGTGGACGGTTACGCGTCCCGTGGCCTCTCCACCGCCTTCCGGGAGGGCCTCGAGGCTTCGGGTATTCATTTCCGTTATTTCGAGCCATTATTCCGCAGCGACAGCCTATACATAGGTCGCAGGCTGCACCACAAGATCCTGGTGGTGGATGCGTCACGGGCGCTGGTGGGTGGGCTGAACATATCCGACCGGTACAACGACATGCCCGGTCAGCCGGCGTGGCTCGACTGGGCCGTCCTCACCGAGGGCGAGGCGGCCTATGACCTCTTCCTCGTCTGCACCCTCAGATGGGCGAAGCGTGCGGCCACGGCAGCACATATGCTCCGGGAACACCCCATCCCAATCCCCGACGCCTCGCTGGACTGCCCTGTGCGCGTAAGGCAGAACGACTGGGTGAATAGGAAGATTCAGGTAACACGCAGCTATGCGGAAATGCTGCGCACCGCCAGGTCGGAGGTCGTCATCATGTCGAGTTATTTCCTTCCGGGTAGGGGAATGCTCCGGGCATTACGGAGAGCCCGGGCCAGGGGAGTGCGCATCCGGCTGGTGCTGGCGGGCATGTCGGACGTGGCACTCTCCAAGGCGGCAGAGCGCTATCTGTACCGCTGGATCTTCCGTAACGGCATCGAAGTGTTCGAATACCGCCCCAACGTGCTGCATGGAAAGATTGCTGTCAGGGACTGTGCCTGGGTGACGGTCGGCTCCTACAATGTGAACCTTCTCAGCGCCTTCGCCAGCGTGGAGTTGAACCTGGACGTCGATCAATCCGATTTCGGCCGGCAGGTGGCTTCCGAACTGGAGCGGATCATGCGCAACGATTGCAGCGCCGTTACCGAGCAGGACTACCGCACCCGCTACCACCTTCCGCACCGCATCTTCCAGTGGCTCAGCTACGAATGCATTCGGCTGGTCTTCTTCCTCTTCACATTCCGCTTCCGGCAGCGTTAGTCCACCGCCGGGAGGCGATGTAATCCAGTCCGACAGGCGGTCCCAATGTATACCCGTCCCGCCGCCATCCTGGCGCAGGGTTCATCGTCATCGTTTTAGAAGGCCATCGCACCTCATCGGTCGTGGACGGACCACAATGCACGGAGATGAGTAGGCAATGAACTATTTTTACGACATGGGGCATGGTGTCGGGTATGTCTCATGCGTTCACAGCCTATGATGCCACCGATGGCCAGACATTGAATCAAAAACGACCATACAACATGAGGAATCTCAAGGATAGGATCAAGAGCATGCTGCGCCCGGACACGAGGCTTTACGCCTTCCTGTCTTTTCTCAGGAACTATCCGAGGAACAGGTACCTCCCCCGGGAGATCCTTGGTGTGGATGGCGTCCTAACAGCTTTTTCAAAAGACAATCCCGAGGCAGTGTTTATACAGGTGGGCTCCAACGACGGCATATCGGGCGACCCTCTCCACGAGATAGTCGTCAACGCTCGTTGGACAGGTGTCATGGTCGAGCCGGTACCCTTCCTGTTTGAACAACTGAGGGCGAACTACCGCGGGCAGACTGACAGGATATCCTTCTCAAATACGGCGATAGGGCAAGCCGATGGCAGTAGGAAGACCCTGTTTGTCATCGACAGCAAGCACAAGGGAAAGGTTCCCGACTGGTACTTCCAGCTGAACACCTTCGAGCGGAATGTGCTATACCACCATGATATTCCCAACATTGACGACTATATCTCCGAGATAGAAGTGGATGTGGTGTCGCTCGACGAACTGCTACTGCGATACCGGATAGAGTCTCTGGACCTGCTTCACATCGACACCGAAGGTTTCGATTTCGAGGTGCTCAAGACACTGGACCTAACCAAGACGAAACCCCACATCATCCTGATAGAGTATAAGCACCTCACTGAGGAGACCCGCATCCAACTCCTCGGTCACTTGAGGCTGAACGGCTACAAGGCCCTTAGGTGCAGGAACGACATTCTCGCCATGGATCGGGAAACCTCCCGGAGGTACATGGCGCATGTCAGGTTCAGGAAGCTTTTCTGAACAATGTCTGCCTTGTGTGGATCTGGTCTATTCCCGGGGCTCGCTGATAGATGTGAGTGTCCTTTCCAGTGCATCGATATCAACGACCAGGTCGGCCGATGTGAAGCCTACACCCTCCAACAGGCTCTCGCAGCCCAGGTGGAAATATCGATGTCCGACCTCTCTCGCCATGTTGAAGTAGCACTTGTCGTGTCTTTCGCCTTTCAGGCCGAATTCTAGCACAGTAGAACCCTCCCTCATGAAAAGCATATTGGTGAGAGCAGCCCCATGGATGGAAGCTATCACCAAGGCCTCGGAGAAGTGTCGGACCTGGTCCTCCAGTCCTGCGTTTTCGAGTTCGACCGTCTCGTAGCCGTGTCTCAGAAAGCAGGCCTCCACCTCCTCGCCGTTCGCCACGATCCGCTTTTCGGCCTTCCTGCATATGTAGATCTTTCGAAACGCCGGCACGTCGCGCCTGAAGAAGCTTCGGAATAAGTCGAAGGACCCCTTAGGGAAATGACCCGTGGAGGGTCTCAATGACTGAGTGAAGTAGATCTTCCTTGCGAAGAAGTTCGTCTCTCCCAGGTATTGATAGCGAATCCTGAGCTGGGAAACCGATGGCAGCTGGAACTGTTCGTTCAGGTCTTCGAAGAAGAACGGGAACAGGAAAAGTACGTCGCCATGTCGCCGCTTTGCCTCCAAGAGCCGCGGCATCACCTCAGCGAGCCAATGGTAATAGGTGTTCGACCATGGGTTGGAAACGATGCAGACGGCCTCCTTCAGGTACAAACGGAACCTTTTGTCCAACAAGGCTTTCCAAAGCGTCATAATTTTCCTGAACCTCGTCGTGCTGCCAGGGAAGAATCTGCTGATAGTACCCAAGAGGGGCCCCGTAAGCTCTCCGTTGATGTAGAAGGTATTGTTGTACTTTCTGGCCTCAAGCCCCTGCGGCTGGACGTCGTATACCCATTCGAAGAGCCGCCTGTCATCCGGAGGCATGTTGACGGGGAATGTCATTTGTTCTGGCATGTGAAGGCCTGTAGCTGGTGATGCGCTGTGACGGGGTATGAAAGTACGCCAGAATCGCCTCCTGTCATCATCCTCGGATACGCCTCCACATACGAAAGGGGGTCTGCAGGTTCCAGCCGGAGAAGCGGCCGCGCTGCACAATCAGGTCGTTGTCGGCCGGATGGGTGATATAGTAATGGAAGACGAAACCAGCTCCTGGGACCTCCCAACCGAGGATGCGTCCGAAGCGCAGGTCGTTGAACAGGAGCGTGTCCGCCCGCTTTTCGATTGTATAGTATCCCTGTGAGAACTTCTTGAGCAGCATCACCTCCTCATGGTCGTGGACGGCCTGAAGGAGGCTGTCGTTGCGGGGGAAGTAACGAAGCTCCAGCGGTTTGTCTCCGTCGAAGACCGACCGGTAGCCTGCGCGGAATCCCCGCTCGTCCTCGAGAACGAGGTACCAGAGCCAGCTGTTCAGGGGGGCGGGTGTCGTGAAGTGCCGGTGGAAGGAGATGCCCTGACGGACGGCCTGCTGCATCATCGAACGCTCGACAGCGACCTTGTTTGCCACCGATACAGCCAGGTAACACAATGGCCATAGGATGCCTGTCATCGCCCACCGGATGCGCTTTTGCCGACCGGCCACCCGGAACAGCAGGATAAGGCCGGCAAAACAGGGGACCAGCGTGAAGAAGGGGTCGGCCACATAGATGCAGTTGAAGGAGATGCGGGTCTCCGAGAAGGGCTCGAACCACCCCACGCCGTAGTTGTTGCAGGCGTCGAGCAGCAGGTGCGCGGACACTTCCACGACGAAGAAGGCGATGAACCGCTTGAGCGACGTGTCGTGCGGCCGATGCAGACGCTCCGCCCATATGCCCAGGGCCGGGGCCGCGAGCAGCATGAAAAGGATCGAATGGGTGAACCCCCGGTGGGCGAGGAGCTCGTGCGGCAGGTCCATCCAGAAGCCCGCCACGAAGTCGATGTCGGGAAGGCTCTGTGCCGCGGCACCCCAGAGCATGGCCTTCCTGCCGATGTTCCGGCCCAGCATGGCCTCCCCGATGCAGGCACCGAGGACGATGTGCGTCACCGAGTCCATACAGCGAAGGTAGGCATCCGACCATCTCGGGCAAACGGCGTAGGTTTGCACGGATACCATCTTTCAATACCTACCATCATGGGAGTGCTCAGGCAGATCGCGCAGTACCTGTACCTCAAGAAGAAGGATCCCGACGCGCCCGACACGCAGTGGATCCGCTACATGCACGGCATCAACCGGATCTCGCTGCTGTTGTTCCTCTTCGCCATCCTGGTGATCATATTCAGGCTTGTCCGCGGATGAGGCGGTTTTGCCCGCGGCATTCGGACTTACAGCAGGCATACCAGAGACAGTAGCGAAAGCCCGTTTCCCACCCGCCCACCTGCACTTCACACATCGATGGGCCTTGTTCTATGCTGCGTGATACTGCCTGTATGATCCCCTCAGTTCCCCGATGCGGTCTCCACGATGCATTCGGCGGCCCGTGCCGAGGCATCGCCGCCCTCGCTCAGCAGCGCCCTGAGTTCGGCATAGTCGGACCGGATGCGGGCCGACACCTCCGGCTGGAGTATCGACGACAGCTCGGCCGACAGGTTCTCCGTCGTGAGCTCGTCCTGGATGAGTTCCCTCACCACCTCACGGTCCATGATCAGGTTGACCAGCGAGATGAACTTCACCTTCACCAGTCGCTTCGCAATCCAGTAGGAGAGGCGGCTTCCCTTGTAGCATACCACTTCGGGCACGCCGAACAGCGCCGTCTCGAGCGTGGCCGTGCCCGAAGTGACGAGCGCCGCGTCGGCGGAGGCGAGCAGTCCGTAGGTGTCGCCCTTCCTGAGCTCGACGCTTCCATGCCCCCTGGTGAAGGATTCCAGGAATGCGTCGTCGAGCCCCGGTGCCTGGGCCACCACGAAGCGGCACTGCGGGAATCGTTCCGCCACGGAGAGCATGACGGGCAGCTTGAGCCGGACCTCCTGTCGGCGGGAGCCCGGCAGCATGGCGACGATCGGCTTGCTCTTCTCAGGTGCCTCCCCGGATGAAGAGGTGGCATCGGCGGATGCCTTTCGCCGGGCATCCACTTCGGCGACCAGCGGATGGCCCACATACTCCACTTCCCAGTTCCAGCGGCGGTAGAATCCCTTCTCGAAGGGGAGGATCACGAGCATCCTGTCCACGTCCCGCCGCAGCGTTTTCACACGGCCCTCCTTCCAGGCCCACACCTGCGGAGAGATGTAGTAGACCGTGCGGAAACCCTGCCGCCTGGCAAAGGAGGCCATGCGGATGTTGAAGCCGGGATAGTCGATGAATACGACCACGTCGGGCCGGAAACGGAGGATGTCCTCACGGCAGAGGCGCATATTTCGGAGGATCGTCCTCAGGTTGGCGACCACCTCCAGGAAACCCATGAAAGCGAGGTCGCGGTAGTGCTTCACAAGCACGGCGCCCGCCGCCTCCATCCGGTCACCGCCCCAGCAACGGATATCCGCGCCGGCATCGCGTAGGCGGATCTCCCGCACCAAGTTGCCGCCGTGCAGGTCACCGGAGGCCTCGCCGGCGATAATATAGTATCTCATGCGGATGGAATCACGTGCAAGGTAGTCCAATCGGCCGCATGCCGGTCAGTCCCATCCCAGGCCGGAATCAGGCGAAGGGTGACGAACGGGTTGTATCTTCATTCTACGACACGAAATCTCCCTTCATGACCAAGAGCATCCGTAAAGCCATCCTTCAGCTGTGCGCATCGCTGGTCCTCCTCGCTCCCCTTCCGGCATCCACGAGCGCATCGACCCTGCCTTCGGGACTGTCCGGCGGAGGCGTCTTCATTATCGTCCCGCCGGGGCAGCTGCCCGCGGTATCGGCCAAAGGGCAGGGCAAGTCGTTGACGGCCCGCATCGGTGCATTCCGGGAGCGGCTCCGGGCCTTGCGCGTCTGGCGAGGGATGCTTCGGACGGCAGTGGACGAAGGGAAGGCCGACAGGTTGGCGAAGCGCTCGCTGATCTTCGGGATCATCGCCATGTCGACGCTGCTGTTCGCGTGGCTGCCCGTGGCCGGCGGCATCCTCGTGCTCGGATCCGTGCCCATGGGCGTGCTCGCCATCGTCGACGGATTGAAGGCGGGTAAGATGGGCTCGGAGCGGACCACAGGCCTCGTCCTGGGCATCGTCGCGGTCTCCCTGTTCCTGCTGGCCATGATCATTGCGCTGCTCTTCGTGGTGGGTTATCTCACGCTCCTGGGGTAGCATGTACCCTTCGCTGTGAGGGGAGTGCAGGCACCCGCACACGGCGGGGGAATCGCGCGTCAGGCGCAGGACAACCCACGGAAACGGTCAGCCGAAGAATTTGAAGGCGAGCGAGGCCAGCGCGTAGAGCAGGGTGACTGCGAAGATGCCCTTGGCCGTTTCGTCGCGCCTTGTGTTGATGTAGTAGGTGAAGAGGGCGATGTTGAGCACCAGGCAGGGGATAGTGATGGCCGTGACCAGTTGCCGGTTGGTGCGTAGGTAGAAGAGGTATTCCGAGAGCTGGTAGGAGCCGAACTTCCAGAGATAGTATCCGAAGAAGCTGAG
>RGVM01000006.1 GCA_010027295.1 Chitinophagia bacterium | reverse complement strand
CCCTTGCGGTGACCCGTACATACCTGGCCTTGAGAGGCGAGAAGGACGCCTTGAAATCATGGATGGTGGAGTTTCGTTGTTCTGCACCCACCGGGTCCTTGACGATGGCCACTTCCCGGAATGCGGCACCGTCAACGGAGGTCTCGAACCGTACTTCGACGGGCATGAAGATCCAGTCGGTGTACCGTTGCAGGCATCCGAGGGCAAGGCTCCGGATGCTCTTCTCTGTGCCCAGGTCGAGCGTTGCCACCACGTCGCGCCCCTCGAAGCCGTGCCAGTGACGGCCTACGGCATGCTGACCGCGGACGCCGTCCACCAGCGACTGCAGGCCCGAGGCCATATAAGAGCGGCTGGGCGGCTGCCCATAGGTCAGCCGTGCACCGAGGCCGGCATGGAAGGAGAAATCCTGGCGGGCGGGAACTGTCCCCATTACCTGTCCGTCGACGACGGTGACAGCCTTGAGTACGCCGCTCGACCGGATGGGGAAAGGCCCCTCATAGCGGTTAGACGTTACCGTGGGTTCACCGCCGTCGAGGGTGTATCGGATCTCCGCATCGGGGGCTTCGGTGGACAGTGCGACCACGACGCGTCCGTCGCCCGGCTGTGGCTGGATCTCGACTTTGAAGTTACCCTTCGAATACCTCAACCCGCGTTGTTCGAAGGCGCGCAGGTGAGGCTTCAGCCTGAGCCGGAAGCCCTCCCAGTCGCGTTGCGCCTTCGGACTCCACAGCACTTCGGCCATGGCCGGCATGCGCGGGAGGATCATGTACTCCAGATGCTCGGGGGTGGTGATGAACTCGGTCCATACGTTGGCCTGGGCCCCCAGCACGTACGACGCCATGGCACCTGAGAGTTCCGTGGGCACGGGCTCGTAGGCATAGACCCTGCGGAGCGTATTCATGCCTCCGATGGCGAGGGGTTCTCCCTCGGGCCCGGCCTGGTAGTGGTCGAAGTAGCACGGGTTGCCGGGCGTCATGACGACATCGTGGCCCATCTTCGCCGCAGCGATACCGCCGGCCTCTCCTCTCCAGCTCATCACGGTGGCGGTGGGCGCGAGTCCGCCCTCGAGGATCTCGTCCCATCCGATCATCCGTCGCTTGCGTGCGACGATGAGCTTCTCGACGCGCTTGATGAACCAGCTCTGCAGCTCTTCCTCGTTGTGGAGGCCTTCCGCCCTGATGCGCGCCTGGCAGCGGGGGCAGGCCTTCCAGGGCGACTTGTCGACCTCGTCGCCCCCGATATGGATGTATTCTGAGGGGAAGATGTCCATCACCTCCTTGAGTACATCGGATATGAAGGTGAATACGGAGTCGTTGCCCGGACAGAAGTTCGAGCTGATACCGGTATAGTTGCCGCCCGTCATAGGCAGTTGCGGCTTCCCGGTGCAGCTGAGCCGTGGATAGGAGGCGATGGCGGCGGCCGAATGGCCGGGCATCTCGATCTCGGGCACAATGGTGACATGCCGGTCGCGGGCGTAGGCGACGATTTCGCGCACCTGTTCCTGCGTATAATAGCCGCCGTAGGTGGGTGTCACACCGGGGCGTGCCTGCGGACGGGCGCCATATGGCCTGTCGGAATGGTCGACGCGCCAGGCGCCCGTACGGGTGAGTTCGGGATACTTCCTGATCTCCAGCCGCCAGCCCGGATCGTCGGTCAGATGCCAGTGGAAACGGTTGAGCTTGTAGCGAGCCATCAAGTCGATGTATTCCCTGATCACATCGGGGCCGAAGAAATGCCGGCTCACGTCGAGGTGCAGGCCGCGCCACGGGAAGCGGGGCGCATCCTCCACGACCATGCAGGGTACGGCGAGGGTGGCGTTGGTGCGTACGGCAGGAAGTGTCTGCAGGACCGTCTGCAGTCCGTAGAACAACCCGGCCGCCGAAGCCGCTTCGATCCGGATACGACGGGTGGTCACTTCGAGACGGTATGCTTCGGGGCCGCCTGGGACGGACCGGTCGAGATGCAGGTCGATGGCCCCGTTCGCTTCACCTGCGGCGGCCAGTCGGAATCCCGATACGTCGTGCACGGCGGCCCTGAACCAGGCTGCCAGGCGATGTAGATCCTCAGAGCCGGGGTCATGGCGCAGCGAGGTGCCGGGACGGATGAGAAAAGCCTTGGGATAGGACTTGAGGGATGCCGGCCGGGGGATGAGGGCGGGGGGCTCCTGCGCGAGAATCGAAAGGGGCAGGAAGCCGATCATTGCTAGCATCAGGCGCAACGAAGGGGACTTTTGCATGGGTGGAGTCGTATACGTCGGTTACTGGTATCCGTGAGTGGGGATCCGGGGCGCGTGGTGTCAGAGTTCGGGCATGGCCATGATGCGGTGGGCGGCTAGGCGGCAGTTCTCGAGCCACTGGGAGTGGTCGCCGTCGTCGGACACCCATTTGTAGGATCGAAGCGAGATACCGTATCGCCGGCAGGCTTTGGCGAGGGCATAGAGTTCCATGTCGAAGACGGAGCATTCGCCCACCATCCGTAGGTAGTCGGGCGAGTACTTGGCGAGCTGCCGCCTGTCGAAGAAATAGTCGGTGGTGAAGCAGGTGTGCTCGGCCCCTTCGTCAAACACAATGCAGTGGCTGTCCTCTTCGAAGCCGGTATGGCCGTAGATGCAGATGGGGGTGCAGTCGATATCCTGGTACACGCTACCCACGCGAAGGATTTCGCCGGTGGGATGCCGCGAAGAACCGCAGGATCCGATATTGACGATCTCTTGCACGCCCCTGGCGGCAAGCGAGGCGGAAGCCAGGGCCGCATTCACCTTCCCCACGCCAGAATAGTGCACGGGATGGCCATGGAGCTCGGAGATATGCCCCACTTCCTCCGGGAGTGCGATGACGAAGGCCTTCTGCATGGTTGAAGAGTGTGGATGTGGTGATGGGCATCGAATGTATCGAATTCAGCATTACCGAGGCAAGCGTGATATGACGACAATTTCATAGATTGTCCGGAAAACCAATCGCGATGCGACATGCCCTGTCCTTAGGTCTCCTTCTCGTCCTCGCCTTTCCCCTGACCCTCTCCGCCCAGAACCCCTACTACCAGCAGCGCCTGACCGCGGTCGACGGCAGGGCTGAGCGTAGCGTCGCGATCGATGCGAGGACACAATTCCTCGACTTTGGAAGGGCCGCCTTCGGTCGGCTCAGCGTCGACGTCTCCCGCCTCTCCCCGGGCGATACGCTGGTGGTGCGACTCGGCGAGAAGGTCGTCGGTGGGCGCATCGACCCAACCCCCGGCGGTAATATCCGTTTCTCGGCGGATACGGTCGTGATGGCACCCGGCATGGGCGGTTATCTGTGGTTCCCACGGAAGAAGAACATTCGAAACACAACGGGAAGGGCCGTGCCACTACCCGACACCATGGGTATCGTACTGCCCTTCCGGGCGGCAGAGACCGTCTCCCGGGTCAGGCTCTCGACCCAGGACGCCATGCGCAGGGTCTACCACCACCGCTTCCACGACGACGCCTCTTCGTTCGTCTCCTCCGACAGTCTGCTCAACGCCATCTGGGATTTATGCAAGCACACCATCAAGGCCACGACTTTCATGGGCGTGTACATTGACGGAGACAGGGAGCGGATCCCTTACGAGGCGGACGCGCTCATCAACCAGCTCTCGCACTACGCCGTCGACTCGGTCTACGACATCGCGCGAAACACTGCCAGATATCTCCTCTTCAGTCCCGCATGGCCCACCGAGTGGCATCTGCAGATGCATCAGATCCTTTGGTACGACCACCTCTACACGGGCAACACCGAGCTCATCAGGGACCATTACGGACTGCTCGACCTCAAGACGCTGCGGAGCATGGCGGGACCGGACGGACTCATCTCGACGAAGACGCCACCGCAGGACACTGCGCTGCTCAACGCGATACACTACCGGACTTTCGACAACAAGGCCGTGCTCAGGGACATCACCGACTGGCCGCAGAACGGCAACAGCCGTTTGGCCGGTCCCGCCTACCGAGGGGAGACCGACGGCTTCGTCTTCTGTGACTACAACAGCGTAGTCAACGCCTTCCACTACCGCTCCCTGCAACTCATGTCCGAGTTCGCCCGCATCGCTGGAAAGCCGAAGGACGTGGACATGTACCAATCCCTGGCGGGACGCGTGCGAAAGTCCTTCCGCGCACGCTTCCTGGACCCTGTGACGGGACTGGTGCGTGACGGCGATACGACGCGGCACAGCGCACTGCATTCCAACATGTTCGCCCTTGCCTTCGGACTCATCGAACCGGCGGAGAAGCCGCGCATCCTGGAATATATGCGCTCCCGGGGCATGGCCTGCAGCGTCTACGGGTCGCAGTTCCTGCTCGACGCGCTGTATGACAACGGAGCTGCGGCGCACGCTTTTTCGCTGATCACCGACAGGGGCGACCGCGGATGGTACCGCATGCTCAAGGCAGGCGCCACCATGGCCTTGGAGGCCTGGGACCTCGTCTACAAGCCCAACCTCGACTGGAACCACGCCTGGGGCACAGCGGCATTGAACGCCATCACCCGGAAGATCATCGGCATGGAGCCCGTCGCACCCGGCTCCAAACGCATCCGCATCGAGCCGAGGCTCGAGGGGCTCGACTCCCTGCAGGCCCGGATACCATTCCCGACGGGCATCGCCGGGTTCCGCTTCCAGCGGACGGGTACGGGTGGCTTGACAGTGGAAGTCACCCTGCCCAAGGGGAGCAGCGGGGTGTTCGTGATTCCGGAGGGTGTCATGGCTAAAGACATCCGTATCAACGGTAGAAAAGCAGAGCAAAGAGTAAAGAGGGAGGTGAGCCTTCCAGTTGGCGCCGTACTTAAGATTGTTTGGTGATTGAATGAAAAATCGATGTACTATAAATGCAAGCTGATGGAAGCGACAATCTGACTGACGTCCGTAAGCCTGATATTTTGACATTACGGACATGGAATTGAACATCATTCAATCGTCACTGCTACCTGGCTTTCTCTCGGTATTCCCGAAGGGTGCGCGGGAAGCGTTCTATAAACTTGAGGATTCGGAGCTCTCCAACCCGGGATTCAGCTTCTACAGATCCGTCGCATCCGTGTACAGCAGCAAGATAGAGGGTGAAGATATAGAGCTGGACAGCTTCATCAAGCACAGGAACGGCATTCCATTCCAATCCGATTACACCCGGAAGATAGACGACCTGTATGATGCCTACCAATATGCCCAGGGGCACACCCTATGTGAGGCACATGTGAAGACCGCCAATGAAAGACTGAGTAGGCACTTGTTAGCCGCTGCATGGCAGGGCAATTACCGCACACAGAACATGTATGTGACAACTGAAGATGGCCGCATCGAGTATGTGGCAGCGCCACCCGGCATTGTAGGCCTTGAGATGGAAAAGCTCTATGCAGATGTGTCGATGTTGATGGACGGATCCTTGAGTCTGGAGGAAATCTTTTTTTATGCATCGATGATACATCTCGTGCTCGTCAAGATCCACCCTTGGAATGATGGGAATGGAAGGTGTGCAAGACTATTGGAGAAATGGTTCCTCGCGGAGAAGCTTGGCGAGAAGTCCTGGTTCCTGCAGAGCGAGCGGATGTATTACAACCGGCATGTCGAGTACTACCAAAACCTGAGACGGCTGGGTATCGAATATGGGGAGCTCGATTTCAACCAAGCCTTGCCTTTTTGCCTGATGCTGCCCAGTTGCCTTATACCCTGAGCAAGACGCTTTCCGTGGGAAGCATGTACATAATCAGGACTCGACTATGAAGGTCTTTGATGTCAGAGAACAAAAAAGAATCAAAAACCAATGTGTACGTGAATATCTGTCTCGTAGCAAGGACTCAACAAAAGACCCGGTTATCAGTTGCCTCAAAGAGCCTTTGAAGACCACTCCCTGTAATAAAGTGGTAAAACAAGCCACTTGGCATCATGAGGTCGAAAAGTTCGTCGAGACATGTCCATTTGATTTTTTTTCTGAAAGACCGGAATCCATCTAGATGTGTTTCTCCGTATCTTGTCCTAACAACCCTTACCACATGCGCAGACGACAATTCCTCCAGAGCGCCGCCGCCCTGTCGGCCGGCTTCCACATCGCCAGCGACCTGATGGCCCGCCCCAAGGGCCCCGTCTACGGCCACAACGGCATGAGATATGCCATGGACACCCGCTGGAGCCGGGCCGACCCGCTCAAGAATCCTGTGAACGACTGCCATGAGATGGTCCAGGACGCCCAAGGTAACATCTACCTGCTAACCAACGAGACGAAGAACAATATCCTGGTGTTCAACCGCTCCGGCAAACTGCTGCGCACCTGGGGTCACGATTTCCCCGGAGGCCACGGCCTCACGCTGGCAGACGAAGGGGGAGAGCAGTTCCTCTTCATAACCGACACGTCCCGCCACCAGGTGTACAAGGCTACGCTCGACGGCCGGATACTCCTGACCATCGACGCCCCGATCGGCCCGGGACTCTATAAGGAAGCCAAGGAGTTCGTGCCCACCGAGACAGCCGTGGACACAAACGGCGACATCTACATCGCGGACGGCTACGGGCAGCAGCATGTGCTGGTGTATGACGCCAAGGGCAACCTCAAGCACCATTTTGGTGGCCGGGGAGAGGGCGACAAACACCTCGACAACGCCCATGGCATCTGCATCGACCGGCGGAATGGCGCCACCACCCTGCTGGTGACGGACCGCACGCGGAACTGCTTCAAGCGTTTCAGCCTCTCCGGGGAACTGCTCGACATCATACGCATACCCGGCGCCTGCGTATGCCGTCCCGTCATCCGTGGCGAGCACATATACGCCGCTGTGTTAAGATCTCCCGTTATCGGCAATGAGAAGTCGGGGTTCGTCACGATCCTCGACCGCGAGAACCGGGTCGTCTCCAATATCGGCGGCACCGAGCCCGTCTATGAGAACGGGAAACTGAAGCCATTGGCACAGGCGGACAAGATCCTGGTGCATCCGCACGATGTCATGGTGGACCGCGACGAGGACCTGTATGTGGCACAGTGGGCTTCGGGGAAGGTGTATCCCTACAAGTTCAGGCGGGTGTCCTGAGGATGCCAAGCGTTGTGAACGGATGTAATGCCAACGGATACCAACATCAATGGATAGGCGAATCGGCTGCACCGGCCTATGGATGACGGTTCGGCGTCTCTTGTATCCAACGGCAACGAAAAGGGCAGCGCTTCAAGCCAGGGATGCCGTCTCTCTGAGGTATGCCCTCGTCTCCGCATCAGTGCTGAAGACCAGGCAACCCCGCATGCCCCGGGTCATCAGTGTTCGATAGGTGTTCTTGATGATCGACTCTGCCAACTCGAGGCCTTTCATCGGGTCGCGCTGGATGATCCCCTTCAGTCCGTGTATGCTCTTGTCGCTACGGGCACGTTTCTCCGGTCTGCAAATCCACCGTCCGTTGCGCACCACCATGTCATCCCCCATGATGACACCGACGTAGTCGACCTCGAGCCCCTGGCAAGTGTGAATGCAACCAGCCTGATGCACGGAATGCGGACTCATAATCCATAGCATGCCATCCTCCGTCAGGTTCCACTGCATCTCGAAGCCATAGTCGGACATGACAATGTCCATCTTGGAAGGGTCTTTCCTGGAGTTCCATGGCCAACAGTATCCGGCGACGATCCGGGCACGGTTACGCACCTCGTTGTAGGCTGTGATGCGCCTCCGCAGCTCAGCTGGATCATCCATCACTTCGAAATGGTAGTCGATGCCCTTTAGGTCGGTATGGGCCGTTTCCCGTATCCCGAACATGCCATCCAGCCATGCCAGGTACCCGTCGCTCCCGTTGCATCGAAACTGGCTCTCCAGTTCGAAATAGCTGACGGTCGCCCCTGCACGCACAGCCCATGACTCGATCTCCGCACGCGTACCGATATCCTTGACCGTGACGCGCTGGTCCTCGTCGATGAAGAAAACAGCGCACTTTGCTGCGTGGACGATCTCCTTGATCTGGTTTTCCCCGAGATTGGAGTAGATGCCGCTCCTCTCGTTCAGTCGGTGCGCCTCGTCTACGATTAGCGCGTCGAACTCGCAGGGTCGAGAATCCACATAGGAACCAGATCCCTTGAAGAGATTGTTGACCCATGACTTTGACCTATAACCCGTCAACCTGGAAGCGTACACGGAACGCGGGGCGCTGTTCTTGCTGACATATTGTACAAGTCTTCTCTCCGCAGTCAACTGTGCCGTCAATTGAACGGCCACGACAGACTTCCCGGTGCCGGGACCGCCCCTGACGATGACGACCCGCCTGTCCTGAGGACCCGCATCAGAGATGATCTTACGTATCTCCTCAAATACAACCTTCTGGTCATCCACCATCACGAACTCCTGATGACCATCGATCATTCGTGCAATGCCCTCAGCAATGGTCTTGGAGGGACGTATGGAGCCGTTCTCGATCCGATACATGATGCCGGTCGGGTCGCCGTACCTGACGAAGCGCTTTATGAACTCGGAGAGTCGAAGTACATCTTGTCGGACGAAGAGCGGGGCCTTCTCCGTGTATTCCGAGTAGAAGGGTGACAGCAGCGGACCAGCATCCCGGCAATTGTGTAGGAAAGCGCAGGGCTGAAGGCGGATGTCGCCTGAGTAGACCTCCTCGTTGAATCCCTCCAAGAGGGAGGCATAGCTCCATGCCTGGTAGCTCGGATGGCTAAGTGCCCTCACCGAGCCACCCACGAAGGCGCGAACGATACCGTCCATGTCAGTGCCTTCTGCGGTCTCCCACTGCTTGAGTTCGACGATTACGGCACAGTCTCGTTGGTCCTCGTCCTGACCGGCGATGATAAAATCGATCCTCTTGCCGGTGTTCGGAACCTGGCACTCGATGCAGACATTGGCGTCACCGGGAATTTGCGGATCGTCGAGCACGTTCCGCATGTATTGCATCGAGTTCCGCCAGGAATCCACTTCACGTCGAGCCGTACGACGGCCCAGGCGGTTCCGCATATTCTCATCGATGATGTACTCGATGCGCGACTCGCGTACGTGGTCCATGAAGGTGGACTTGGCCTCCTGGTAGACGATCATAGTTCATCGTGCTTGCGTGCGTTCCCCTTCGATTTCTCGACGGGGTACCTGAGCGAATTCCTGTCGACCTTTTCCCTCACGATACCTGCCACATCGAAACCATAGTGGTGGGCGAGCAGCAGTGAATAGGACAGTATGTCGGCGAGCTCATCCTTGACGCGCTCGATATCCGCCTCAGGCGATGGCTTCCACAGGAAGGCCTCCATCAGCTCCCCTGCCTCTATGGATATCGCCATGGCGAGGTCTTTGGGGTTGTGGAATTTTTCCCAGTCGCGCTCATCCCTGAAACGCACCAGGCGCTCTGTGATGCCGGCTATGTCAGACATGGGCAGTGTGTTGCATTCGTGGCGAGGGGGATGTCGGCCATAGGGGATATTCCGGAAAAACCCGGAGTTTGCATATCCCCTGTTGCGGGAACGAACGGATTGTACAACTAAGATAAAGATTCAGATTTATATTTTTGTCTCATGCATCCTTTTTAAGGCACCGATGAGAGGTGGCTTACCCAAATGGCCTTTATATCAGCCGTACCCAACGGGCCGGCAGCGGGATGCGGACCGGTCGGACAACGGGCCGCAGATACCCGGGGAAACGATTGGCTCCACCCATGGGCATAGGCATTGTTGGCACATAGCCATCCAGGCATTCCATGTTGGCAATCTTTCTACGTCCCGAGATACATCGTTGAAACAGTGGCAACGTGACAAACGTCACCGGAGAGGGTACGGAGTATTTCTACCTTCGCCCTGTGAACCTGACGGGACTCAGGAAGACCCTTCCGTTGCAGGCTCAACCGGCCATCTGACTTAAAACAGACAATATGGACTTCTTAAAGAAACTCTTCTCCTCCGGACCCGCCACCGACTTCGGGGCACTCGTGAAAGAAGGCGCGCTGATCGTCGACGTACGGACACCCGCCGAGTTCAACAGCGGACATAACCGGGGATCGGTGAATATTCCGCTCGACCGGCTGAAGGGGAAAGTCGAGGAGTTACGCAAGAAAGGAAAACCCGTCATCACCTGCTGCCGATCGGGCAACCGAAGCGGCATGGCCAAGTCGATGCTCACGGCTGCCGGGCTCAACTGCTACAACGGCGGGGCGTGGGACAGCCTGCAACGAAAGCTCGACCAGTCCTGACGCCGGATGGGGCTGGGGTTTATCTGACCTCACTCTATTCATGCAGGCCCGACAGCCAGACTATGCCGTGTGCGTGGCGCATCCGTGCAGGGTGCCGGATGTCGGCAGAACCCGTTCCCTCAGACCTTGTCGGCGGACATGGGCTCCTTCAAAGAACCGGCCGCGCAGGGTGGAGATGATGGTGATGGGTTACGAGTCAGGAGAGAGTCTCCAATTACGGACATATCCCGGGACCCCGGGAACAGTCGAGATTCGTTGTGAATCCGTGTCTTGTCGGGCGGGGTTACCAACCGATGTAACGGGGTGGTGCGATGCCATTCAGGCGCAGGTATACGATGAGTTGACCCACATGATGGGCCTGATGGTCCTGTATAAGATTGAGAAACTGGATCTTGTTCATGGTGCTGCCTTGCCAGGGGAATTTTTTTTGCAAGGTGGCTGTGTCCAGGATTTGGATGGACCGGACGGCATAGTCGAAGGCGCCGGCTACGAAGGCCAGCACACTGTCCCTGTTCATTGCCGAGGCATCCGTTTTCGTTTGCGCGATGGGGCTGGACTCCTCCCTAATGAAGGTTGAGCTCAGCCAGTAGATATTCGTTCCGATGTGCAGTAGCTGTTGCTGAAAACTCATCTCGACGGGGACGGGCTTATAGCCAAAGGAAGTCGCATCCATCCGTTTAGCGATATCAAGAAGATAGGCCTTGGCGTTAGTCAACTTCACTTCGTGGCTCTTCAGCAATAATCCGGCGGATTGTGACGTGGCGGAGAGCGAGCAGGAAAGCATGGCACATGCCAACAGTGGAATGCGACCCGCTCCGGATACGGATATGGGAGTCGTGTGTGACATATGGGACATATGCTATGAATGATGTTTCCCCTTGGCTGACAAGAAATCAAGTAGCCGGGTTGTCAGACGTTCCAGCGGCAGGGAGGAAAAAAAAGACACCGGTGTCGGTGCCTCTGCGTGGACTGTGTTGGATTCGAACCAACGACCCCTACTCTGTCAAAGTAGTGCTCTAAACCAACTGAGCTAACAGTCCTTCAACGTTTGGACGGCAAATATAGGCCTTTCCCCTGAAACAAACATATCCATACCGTTTCAGCCCACACCCTGCCCTTCCTACCTTAGCACCCGTAATCCCCCACCATGGAACACCGCGCCGGGAAGGCCTTTCGTATGCTGTGGGCGACCCTACTGGCCTTCGGACTGACCTGGCCGTCATGGCTGACGGCGCAGGATCGCTTCGAATGGAACGACCGCATGCAGCGGGCCTGGGAGTCGGTCACCTGCATGCGCATGGCGGAGGCCATGGCCTGGAATGCGGCGGAGAAGTCGGAACACCCCTACAACCTCGCGCCGCTCATGGTCGACAGCTATGCCGACCTCCTCAAGCTCTATTTCGGTGAATTGAGGGCCGAATACCCCCGCTTCCGGGACGATCAGGAAGCCCGGCTCGAACGTATCGAAGAGGCCAGGGCGGAAGGCCCCTTCTACCTCTTCAGCCAGGGACTGATGCATTTCCACGGCGCACTCGCCGCCATCCGCTTCGACGACAAATGGAATGCCGCCCTCGAGACGCGCAAAGCCTATCTGCACCTTCGGGAGAACCAGGAAAAACACCCTCAGTTCGGCCCCAACAAGGTCTACTACGGAGTGCTCACCTCGATGCTGGGGGCCGTGCCCGGCGGCTACCAGTGGATTCTCAACCTCTTCGGATTTCGAGGCGACATACGGAAGGGCACGCGCATGCTGCTCGACCACATCGAGGGCCGGACGCAGTCGGCCCAGGTATGCCGCAGCGAGGCGCTCATCCTGTACCCATACCTCGTGTCGGTCCTGGAGGGCGACCCTGCCAAAGCCATCCGCCACATCGAGCGCGGCGGCATCAACCCGGTGCGCAACCACCTGCACGCCTTCATGGCGATGAACATCCTCATCAACAACCAGCGCAGCGAGGCGGCCCTTCGGATCATCGAGGGAATGGACCGGTCCGCCGACTACCTCCCGATCCCCTTCTGGCATTTCGAGAAGGGACATATCTACCTGAACCTCTTCCGCCTCCGGGAGGCGCAGGCAGAGTACACACGATTCGTCAACGAGTTCAAGGGTGACTACTACGTCCGCGACGCCTATGAGAAGCTGTCCTGGATCGCGCTGCTGCAGAACGACCCGAAACGTGCCGCCGAGATGCGCGCCATGGTGCTGAAACGGGGTACCGACGTGTCCGACGCCGACCGGTCGGCCACGGGCAACGCCCGCTCCGGACAATGGCCGCACCCGACCCTCCTCAAGGCCCGGCTGCTGAGCGACGGCGGCCTGCAGGCCCAGGCCTGGGAGACGCTGAAGTTGGCCGACACGCGCAGCTTAAGCACAAAGGCCGAACGCGTCGAATACGGCTACCGCATGGGCAGGACCCTCGACCTGATGGGACGGAAGGACGAGGCCCTGCGCCACTACGCCGCCACCATCGAACAGGGTGCCGGCATGCGCGAGTACTTCGCCGCGCGCGCGGCCCTGCAGGCCGGCCTCATCCACGAGGAACGCAGGGAATGCGAACAGGCGGCCGCCCTCTTCACAAAATGCCTCGAGATGACAGGCCACGAGTACAAGAACTCGCTCGACCAGAAGGCCAAGGCCGGCCTGCAGCGCTGCCAGGGCCGCTGACACCCTATCGTGTCCCGCGTTATTCGTTCCTTCGCGTCATGAAGCCTTTCCTACTCTCCCTGGGCATTGCCATACTCCTGGTCACGAGGCTGCAGGCTCAGTCCGTCGAGACCCTCCGCACCGGCCGCAACACCTCGCTGCGCGGCCTCTGCGTGGTGGACGACAGCATCGCCTGGGTAAGCGGCAGCCGCGGCAGCGTCGGCCGCAGCCTGGACGGTGGCCGCAGCTGGACCTGGCTGACCGTGCCCGGCTTCGAAAGCTCCGACTTCCGCGACATCGAGGCCTGGGACGCCCGCACCGCCGTCATCATGGCCGTCGCCGAGCCGGCATGGATCCTGCGCACCGAGGACGGCGGCGCACATTGGAAGGTCGTCTACACCGATACAACCCGCGGCGTCTTCCTCGACGCGATGCATTTCCTCCCGTACGGTCGGGGCGTCTGTGTCGGCGACCCGCTCGGTGGACGCCTCTATGAGCTTCGCACAGTCGACTCGGGCCGCAGCTGGACGAGGACTCCGGCCCAACAGTCACCCGTACTAGAAGACGGCGAGGCCTTCTTCGCCTCCAGCGGCTCCAACGCCCTGCTGCTGCCCGAAGGTAGACGGCTGGCCGTCACCGGCGGCCGTCGGTCGCGATTCCTCGATGATGACAGGCTCAGGGAACTGCCGCTGCGGCAGGGCGGTACCAGCACCGGCGCCAACAGCCTGACCGCATGGGGCCGAGGAAAGCGGATGGTCGCAGTGGGAGGTGACTTCGCGAAGGACCGCGACACGACTGGAACCTCAGCGATCTCCCGCAACGGCGGACGCAGCTGGCATACTCCCGAGACCGGACCGAACGGATATCGTTCCTCCGTGGTCTATCTGGGTCCCAGACAACTGATTGCCTGCGGGACCTCCGGCATCGACCTCTCCACCGATGGCGGGATGCATTGGAAAGAGCTTAGCCGGGAGGGGTTCCATGCCTGTGCCAAAGCCAAACAAGGGCGTCTGGTGCTCCTGGCAGGCTCCGGCGGCAGGATAGCAAGATACACTCCCGAATGAGATACGAGAAGAATGCGCGCCAATGCGCATGAGAATAAAAAGGAGCAGGATCGTTAGAACCAGCAAACGGGCAAAGGAGGGATCCGGGTGTCGGGACATTCATTCACCTCTCGACACAGGAATTCCATCGAATCTGCGACGTAGGAGAAACGTAATACAGGATGAGGATGTCGACGTCCCATCCTACCATGCCCTTCAATCCCAGCATCGGGCATCAAATCGCCCGAGGGGCCAAGAACCCTATCCGTCAGTCGGGACTTACAGCTCGCGTACGCGGAGCTTCTTCCAACGCACCCGTATGCCGCCGCCGTCGTGTATCTGCAGCGCGATGAAACCGCGCCCCTGGCCAATCTTGGCATCCTTGATGTGAACCATCTCATGGCCGTTCAGGTAGGTGGTCACCTCGTCGCCACGCACCAGGATGCGCATGTCGTTCCACTCGCCGACCTTGAGCTTCGCCTCATCCTCAGGCTTGGGCTGTATCAGCCAGCCGCGGCCATAGGACTCGTAGATGCCGCCGGAGTGATGGTTCAGCGGGGCCACTTCCACCTGCCAGCCGCTGATCTTGACACCTTCGATGGAGGAACGGAAGAAGACACCGCTGTTGCCGTCGGCCTCCTGGAAGAATTTCAGGCGCAGGTCGAAGTCCTGGTAGGACTTCGTCGTGGACAGGTACCCATACTTCTTGTCGGGACCGCTCTCGCAGACAAGCTCGCCGTCCTTCACATACCATTTCTCCGTGCCATGGATGGTCCATCCGGTAAGGTCGCGGCCGTTGAATATCTTATTGAACTGTGCGGAGGCACCTGCTGCCAGGAGGCAGAAGAGGACGAGTGTGATGTTGGCTTTCCGGTTCATATTCGAGAGGGTTAAGGGTTCTCAGTATTCAAGCCGCGCATCGCCATGGAGGATTTGCAGCGACTTGGCTGGCGAAGCCTCCACACGGCCGATGATGCGGGCTTCCACGCCCCATCGCCTTGCAACCGCTATCATCCCCTCCGCCGCCGAGGGGTCGGTGTAGACCTCCATGCGGCAGCCCATGTTGAAGACCTGGTACATCTCACGGTCGTCGGCCCCACTGGCCTGCTGGATGAGGCGGAAGACGGGCGGAGTGTCGAAGAGGCTGTCCTTGACCACACGCATGGGACCCGGCAGGTACTTGAGGCATTTGGTCTGTCCCCCGCCGCTGGAGTGCACCAGGCCGTGGACATGGTCGAAGGCCGTCTCCAGGATCTCTCGGAGCACGGGCGCGAACGTGCGGGTGGGACTCAGCAGCAGATTTCCAACACTGACTCCGTCAGGTGCACCCGGCGCCGCATCGGTGAGGCGGTAGGGTCCGATATACGTGACGTCGGAGGACAGTGCCGGGTCATAGCTCTCGGGATGCTCCGATGCGTAATGCCGCGAAAGCATGTCATGCCGGGCGCTCGTGAGGCCGTTGCTGGCGATGCCGCTGTTGTAGGCATCCTCATAGGCAGCCTGACCGAAGCTGGCGAGTCCGACGATGACATCACCCGGCGCGATGCGTTCGTTGGTGACGATGCGGCGGCGGGGCCATCGGGCGGTGAGGGTGCCGTTCACGGCGATGGTGCGGACGACATCCCCCACGTCGGCCGTCTCGCCGCCGAGGTAATGGATATGTACTCCGGCCTGCCGGAGGCGGGCGAAGAGCTCCTCCGTACCGTCGATGACGGCGCGCAGCACTTCACCCGGTATGAGTCCCTTGTTGCGGTCGATGGTGGAACTGAAGAGCATGTTGTCGTGTATGCCCACGCAGAGGAGGTCGTCCAGGTTCATGACGACGGCGTCCTGTGCGATGCCCTTCCAGACGGAGAGGTCGCCCGTTTCGCGCCAGTACAGATAGGCGAGGATGCTCTTGGTGCCGGCCCCGTCGGCATGCATGACGTTGACCCAGTCGGCGTCGCCCCCGAGGTGGTCGGGACTCACCTTGCAGAAGGCGTGCGGGAAGAGCCCCTTGTCGAGGTTCACGATGGCGGCATGCACGTCTTCCTTCTGTGCCGATACGCCGCGTCGCTGGTAGAGGCTCATGGTGAATGGGGGCTTGCCGCGAAAGTAAGCATTCGTGTCAAACCCCCATCCCCCTTTTGAAATTGCGCTACCTTCGCGGGCCCATGCAGGTGCATACCGACCCGCTCCGGCTTCCCTCCTTCCGCAGGTCCGTCATTACGATCGGCACCTTCGACGGCGTGCACCTCGGCCACCGGCTCATCATCGGCCAGATGCTGCAGCGGGCCGCCGATGTGACAGGGGAGTCCGTCATCATTACTTTCGACCCGCATCCGCGCAACGTGCTGCGTCCGGACGCGGAACCCGTGCGACTCCTCACCACGCCGGCCGAGCGCAGCCGACTTTTGGCGGAACTGGGTGTCGACCACCTCGTCGTGCTCCCCTTCACCCGCGCCTTCGCCGACATGCAGGCGGAGGACTACATCTCCGACTTCCTCGTCCGGCTCTTCCATCCCGACACCATCATCATCGGCCACGACCACCATTTCGGCCATGGTCGCAGGGGCGACTACCGCATGCTCGAGGCCCATGCCACCCGGCACGGCTACAAGGTCCTCGAACTGGACGCCAGGCTGCTCCGCGATGCCGCCGTCAGCAGCACACGGATCCGAGGGGCACTGGCCATCGGGGATATCGCCCTCGCCAACGAGCTGCTGGGCCGTCCCTACTCGTTCAGCGGCACCATCGTCCCGGGCGACCGCCGGGGCCGCACCATCGGCTATCCCACCGCCAACCTGTCGGTAGAAGACAGCGGCAAGCTCATGCCCGCCGACGGCGTATATGCCGTCCGCGCCGAGGTCGACGGGGAATGGTTCGGAGGGATGATGAACGCGGGCGTCCGCCCGACGGTCGATGGCAGGACACATTCGACGGAAGTCCATCTCTTCGGCTTCGACAGGGATGTCTATGGACACAGGATGGACGTCGCGGTCGTGGCCCGCATCCGGGGCGAGCGGCGCTTCCCCGACCTGGAGGCCCTGAAACGGCAGCTCGCCAGCGACCGGCTGGAAGCCCTATCCCTATTGGGTGTATAAGCCTTGCGAAGCCCTCAGCCCCTGACCATCTTCACCACCATCTCCCGCATCAGGTCGGCCTCGTCGGCCTCGCCCGCACCGATGCCCACCGCCTTCAGGCTGTAATGATGGATGAGCAGGAGCGCCCTTCGCACCCCGTCGGGCCCGTAGGCGCGGAAGGATGCCTGGTAGTCCTTCAGGAAGAAGGGGTTCACCCCCAGCAGGGCAGGCAGCCCCTTCTCTTCGCTGGCTTCGGGGGAGGTCATCATGTAGAGCTTGGAGAAGAAGTTGTAGAGGATGGGCAGGACGAGCGGCAGGGGGCCGGCCTTGGGATTGGACCCGAAGTAGTTGATGATGCGGACAGCCTTGGCGAGGTCCTTCCGGCCGATGGCCGTCTGCAACTCGAAGACGTTGTACTCCTTGCTGATGCCGATATAGGCCTCGATATCGTCCTCGGTGACGTTCCTGCGCTCCTTCAGGTTCACGCGCAGCTTGTCGACCTCGTTGACGATGCGCGTGAGGTCGTTGCCGATATGGTCCACCAGGAGCATGACGGCCTTCTCGTCGATGCTCAGCCCCAGGGATTCGATGTGGCGCCGCGTCCAGTCGGGCAGCTTGTCGTCGAAGATCTTCTTGGAGGTGACGACCTCGGCGTGCCGGGCCACCGTCTTGGCGAACTTGGTACGCTTGTCGAGGGTCTTGCCCTTGTAGGAGACGACGAGGATGGTCGATGCGAGCGGGGTCTCGAAGTAGGGCTCGAGCTTTTCGATGTCACGCATGTGCTGGGCCTCCTTGACGAGCACCACCTGACGCTCTGCGAACATGGGATAGCGTCGGCAGGCGTTCATGATATCGGCCCAGGATGCGTCGCGCCCGTAGAAGACGGTCAGGTTGAAGGAAGCGTCCTGCTCGGAGAGGATGGAACCCTCTGCATACCGTACGACCTCATCTATCCAGTACTCCTCCTCCCCCTCCAGCCAGTAGGCCGGCTTGAAGCGGCCTTTCTTCCAGTCGCTGATGATATGGTCTGCCATGTACCTGTAGGGCTCGACCGCCCAGGATGCAAACTACTCACTTTTATATCATTGCGGCACGGTTTTGGTTGAAACCGCAGTTGGAGGAAGATTGAGTATTTTTGCACCCACAACGAAAACCCGACACCATGACAACGACAGGCTATCCGAACCCCGAAGGACCCTCGGGCTCAAAGGACAACCGGGGCGTCATTTACGGACTGCTCATCACGGCCCTGCTGGGCACTTGGGGATATATCATCTACGACAAGAGCCAGACCAAGGAGGAGATCGAACGCAAGGATACCCAGTATGCAGCGCTGGACTCTTCCAAGACCGCCCTGCAGCATGAGTACGAGGACGCACTCTTGCGCTTGGATGGACTTACCAGCACCAATGCAAGCCTCGACAGCCTTGTCAGGAGCCGAGACGCGGAACTAGCCGGCCTGAAGGGCCGCATACGCTCGCTGGTAGGGAAACAGAACGCCACCGCCGCCGACCTCAAAGAAGCCAGGGGCCTGATCTCCCAGCTCAATGGGAAAATCGACGGATACCTCGAGGAGATCGAGCGACTGCAAAACCTGAACCAGGAACTCACTGAACAGAATAAGAGCCTCAATTCGGACAAGTCCAAGCTTGAACAGGACCTCAACGTCACCCGAGACGAGAAGAAGCAGGCCGACGAGAAGGTGGACCTGGGCTCAACCCTTCACGCGTCGAACTTCCGCATCGCTGCGGT
>RGVM01000500.1 GCA_010027295.1 Chitinophagia bacterium | reverse complement strand
GGGTAGGTGCTGTCATGCTTCTTCGGGTCGTACCAGCCCCAGTTCTGTATCCAGACATGCGCAGTGCCATAGTCGATGTTCGGTCGGTCGTGCATGCGAATGAAATCGGTGCCGGTGTATTCCGGTGCCGAGGTGTAGCCTTCAGCCCCGGTGGAGACCAATTGTTTGGGAGCGAGTTGTTTAATGAGAGCGGCGGTGGTATCTATCCAGGCGAGCATACGTTCGGTGTTGTCGATGCCTCGGGGTTCGTTGCAGAGTTGCCAGGACATGATGGTGGGGTCGTCGGCGTAGACCCTTCCGTTGACGGTGTTGCGGCGCGCGGTGAGGGCGCGGATGGCATCGTGGTGCCGGCGGATGGAAGTGGTGTCGGAATAGAAACCGGCGGTGTATTTCTGGTAGCTGTCCCAGGTGCCCTTGCCATGGGGAGGCGGGTAGGGGATGCTGTCGGCGCCGTTCCAGAGTCGGTACTGGGCCATGCCGCCAGACCAGGGCCAGAAGTTGTTGAGGACGAGGATGGCCGTCATGTCGCGTCGGGACATCTCGTCGAGGAGGAAGTCGAGACCGACCAGAAGTTCCTCCTTGAGGACGCCGGGCTGGTCCTGTACGGCCGGCAGGATGCGGAGCATGCTGCCGTCGGGGCCTTCACTGAGGGCCAGGATGCGGAGGTTTGAGATGCCCATGTCGCGCATCTGGTCGAGTTCGCGACGCAGTCGGTCGCGGTCGCCTCCCTGTCCGGTGGATCCGAGATTCATGCCCTGCCAGTAGTTGGCGCCCATGTAGTAGTAGGGCTTCCCATTACGGATGAACTCCCTTCCGCTGACGCTGACGAAGGAGGGCCCTTTGTCGCGGCATCCGGCGGCGGTGAAGGCGAGGGAGAGGAGGAGGGTGATGATGCGGTTGAATGTCATGACTATCATGTTTCGTTTGACCGGTATCGTGAGTATGTGTGCCTCAATCCGACTTCATGGGGGAGGTTCTCGGTCCGGCGCCGTTCTCATTGAACGCTTCTATCTGGAACCAGTAGGTCCTGTCGGCGTCCATGAAGCGGAAGTAGTATTCATTCCGGCCGATGACCATGGTGCTGTTGTACAGTTTGTCGGGTGCGATGCCGGAGCGTATGACGTACCCGACGGCATCGTCGGACTGCTGCCATTTCAGCCAGGCGTTGCGTCGTTCGGAGTCGCCGCGCAGGACGACGAACCGCCTGACAGTGTCGGGCGGGTGGCCGTTGCCTCTGCCGAATGCGCGGAGTCCGCTGACGGCGAACTTGCCGGCGGCCATGTGGATGTTGACCAGTTTGAGGTAGCGGGTCCGGACTGGCTTGGGGAATTCGATGTAGTCATGCGGGACATCGGTGTGGTTCCGGCTCTTGTCGGCCAGCACGGTCCAGGTCCGGCCGTCGGTGGAGCCGTAGAGGATGTATTGATGGTAGATGTCGGTCCGTTTGCCAAGGATGTCGGCGTCCTGGTCGGCGTAGTTGACCTGTACGGCATGTACGGTGGAGATCTCGCCGAGGTCCGACTGCAGCCATTCGCCCTTCTCGGCGGTGCGGGCGGACCAGTAGGTCTTGATATCCTCGTCGTTGGCCAGGTTGGGGGTGTAGCCGCCCAGGGTGGAGGATGCCTGCATGGGTTTGTTGCAGTTGAGGATCATCCAGCCGGTGAAGCGGTCAGTGGGGTTTTTCACGGGCACTTCGGGGATGTAGTGCGGGAAGTCGCCATATGCGGTGTTGCAGTGGAGGATGCCGTTCTTGTCGAAACCGGCGGGCCAGATGCCCAGACGTCGTTCGAAGTTGTTCTTTACACCCAGGACGACGGTAGAGACATGCCACCAATGGCCGTGCAAGTCCTGGTAGGTGGCGCCATGGCCCGCGCCGCGGGCGAAGCCGCCAGCTTTGAGGGAGAAGGGGTTATGGGCCTGGTATTGGAAGGGGCCGAGGGGCCCGTCGCCGACGTAGACGCCGTCGGCGTAGCCGCTGAACTCGGTGCCCGGCGCGCCGTACTGGAGGTAGTATTTCCCGTTGTGCTTGTTCATCCATGCCCCTTCGGTGAAGGGGTTGAGGAAGGTGTTGTCGTGGTGTTCGCCGAAGCGTTCCCAGCCGTGGAGGGCGTCGTCGAGTCGTATGACTTCCTTCCGGACGCCTATGGGTTGGAAGGTCTTCCGGTTGAGTTCCTGGGCGTAGATGGGGAAGGCGTTGCTCGAGCCGAAGTAGATATAGAGGCGGTTGTCATTGTCGAGGAAAAGGGCGGGGTCCCAGGCGCCGACCGTCATGGAGTCGACGGCTTCCTTCCAGGCATCGCGGGTCGGGTCGGTGCTCATCCAGAGGGGGAAGTTCTGTGCGTAGGTGGATCCGAGCAGTAGGAGGCTGTCACCGAGGGAGATGGCGGCCGGTGCGCAGA
>RGVM01000499.1 GCA_010027295.1 Chitinophagia bacterium | reverse complement strand
AGTAGGCGGTGCCGATGGCATGGGCCACGGTGGCACTGTTGGGGAACCGGCGCGACCAGGCCTCGTACTGGCTGCGGATGGCCGCCTCTGTGCTGTCGAATTTCGACTTGTACTTCTCCGCCTGCCAGAAGAGGGCCGACTCCCAGCCGATGGAGCGCAGGTAGGCCGTGTGGTAGCGCATGCTGTCGGGGGCCGACTCCACGAGGCGTACCCAGTGGGCGACGCTGTCGGGGTTCACGGTGCGGGGGCCGGGACGCGCAGACTGCGCACCGAGACGGAGGCATGAGAGGAGAAGGAGCAGGAGCAGGACAGGCAGTCGTTTCATGTCGGGTCAGTTGCCCCGCATCCCGCCGGGTGTCGGGGGGATGCGGGGATGGTCGTAGAAAGGGCTTCGTCAGTATTTGTTCTGTTCCAGCTGTCCCTGGCTGGACAGGATATCGGCGAAGGGCAGGGGCAGGGCATACTTGCGCGAGTCCTTCGGGATGGTGATGGTCACGGGCGGCTGGCTGGTGACGGCGCCGGTGAGGTTGACCGGATAGAAGGTCTTGGTGATGACGATGTCGTCGGAAGGGTCGGTGTTGTGGTTGAGTCGGCGGATGTCGAACCAGCGCATGCCGAAGGGCATCTCCCGCCTGCGTTCCTGCAGCACCTTGGTCACCGCGTCAGCGGGCGAGCTAGCCGTGAGGTTCACCCAGGCACCGGGCTTCATGCGTTTTGCTCGCAGCGTGTTGACGGCTGCCATGGCACCGGCGGCATTGCCGGTCCGGGCGAGGCATTCGGCGCGGATGAGGTACATCTCGGCAGTAGTGGGGCCCGAGGGCAGGCGGTCCTTGAAGAAGTGGATGTAGCCGGGATAGTCGTAGGCGGGGGCGGTGTTCATCCCGCGGTCGTAGGAGTAGCCTTCGACGATGTGGTATTCGTAGCGGAGGTCGTTGGTCTTGTCGTAGAGGTTGAGGAGTTCCTGGCTGGGGATATACCACCAGGAGCCGTAGTTGAGCATGCGGAAGTACAGGAACTCCTTCCAGCCGACCATGTCGACGAGGTCGATCTGATTGTTGTGGGTGTACGGGTACCGGATGGTGAAGGTGGAGGCGTTGGGCGTGCCGGCGTTGAGGGCGACGGTCTGGTTGTTGCCGTACCGCATGTCGGCCGTGACGTTGTAGTCTTGCAGCACGCTGTATTCGGCGAGCGCCAGGTCTGCGTATTTGAGGGCCTCGGCATAGTTGTGCCTGCTTAGGTAGTAGCGTGCCGCGAAGCCGTTGGCGGCCGCGGTGCTGGAGCGCCAGTGCTGGGGCCTTCCGGACACGACGAGCGGCTTGTTGATCTTGAGGGCCTCTTTGAGGTCGGCCTCAAGGAACTGGTAGGTCTCGTCGAGGGTCGCGCGTTTGAGGTCTTCCTGGAAGCTGGGGGAGCGCTTGATGGGCAGGCCGGGCTCGCTCTTGCGCGCGTCGGTGTAGGGGAGGCAGTAGGTCTCGACCATCTGCCAGTAGGCATAGGCGCGGATGAGGTATGCGTCGGCCTTTATACGGGCCTTCTCCTCGGGCGTTCCGTCGACCTTGTCGACATTGGCGAGGACGGCGTTGGCATAGAAGACATCGCGCCATTCGCCGGAAGTGCTTCCCCACAGTAGGTCGCCCGAAGTCGCGGTCGGGATATTCTCCGTATCCCAGAACGCGTGGAGTAGGTTGGCGACGAAGTTGTTGACGGCGGGGCGCGCGTCGTAGAGTGCCTTCGTCAGGCCATAGTCGTCGGTATGCAGGAAGCCCGGGTTCTGGTCCGAGTAGTAGATGTTGTAGTTCTCCAGCAGCGCGTTGAGCTGGGCCACGGTCTCGACGGGGAGGGAGGAGTTCTTGCTGGGCCGCTCATCGAGGAACTTCTCGCAGGAACTGGCGCCTGCCATCACGAGTAGCAGGGCGAGCAGCCGTGTGATGCGTATGTGTTTGGTATGTGACATGGTCTCTCGGAGTTGGGGGTTAGAGTTCGCATTTGAAGCCGAAGGTGAACTTGGGCATCGGGTTCAAGGTGCCGAGGGGATACATGGGGTCCTCGCCGTACTCGTTGGCGAGCAGGACGAATAGGTCGTTGCCCTGCACGTAGAGGGAGCCGTTGCGGAAGCCCGCCTTGGACAGCCAGGCGGCCGGCAGCCTGTAGTTGAGGTTGACTTCCTGCAGGCGCAGCCAGGAGGCGCTCTGTGAGAGATAGGACAGGTTGTTGTAGAAACGGTCCCAGAAGAAGTAGCGGGGTTCGTTGGGGTTGGTGGGCAGGGTCAGAATATCAGCCGACTTCCCGGAGACGACATCCGACACATACCGGTTGGGCAGCATGCGGAGGGTGGTCCATTGGACGGGGTAGTTGAAGCCGCGTCGCTGGAAGACATGCCCGAAGTTGCCGGTGATGATG
>RGVM01000498.1 GCA_010027295.1 Chitinophagia bacterium | reverse complement strand
AGCGTCGGCGCCCAGCTCTTGATGGCCCAGCCGGGCAGGCTCGGCACGGCGAAACAGATGGCGATGACCCAGAAGGGAAAGGAACGCGTGAGTTGGAAAAGCCCCGAGAAGGCACCCGCACCCGCCAGGGGCAGGCGGACTTCCGGCTGCGGGGCCCTACGCCCCGTATCCCTCAGGCAGAAAATGAGCAGGACCGCGTAGGCCATCCCGACGAAGCCGAAGATGCCGAAGGTCTGCTGCCATGACAGCATCTGCGATATCGTAGAGCCGAAACCTCCCAGGGCCTGCCCGGCATACAGTCCGGATAGATGTAGGCCCACGGCCAGGGACCTCGTACGGTCGCTGTGCAGGTCCGCAATTAGCGCCAGCCCGGCCGGGATGTACAAGGCCTCGCTGAAACCCATCAGGGCGCGTAGGACGTAGAGCTGGTTGAAGCTCGTCGCCCGCCCCATCGCGAACGTCACGGCCGACCAGACGAACAGACTCCCGATGATCAGCCACTTGCGGTTGAAACGGTCGGCCACCATCCCCGAGAAGATGCTCATCGCTCCGTAGATCCAGAGGAAGATCGCCATCAGCCGCCCGAAATTGGCCGCCATCTGCAACTCGACGATGTCCTGCTGCATCGCCGGACGCATCGTGGCGATCATCTGCCGGTCCATGTAGTTCAACAACGCCACGCCCCACAGCAATGCCACCACGAACCAGGCGTACCTGGAAGTCCCCTTCCCCTCCAAGGTATCAGCTTGACCGGGATCTGCATTCGTCTTCATCCGTCTTTGCAATATGGTTCCAAGATACCCCTTCCGACCTATTCCCCCGTCAAACCCATGCGAGGGATATACGCCCACGACTGACTTTGTGAAAAAACTATGACCGTCAAAATAAAATTAATGCAATTTTTGCAACATATGTATGACATAATAATTTATTTTTGTGCCAATCTCGTCCGCCTGTCGAAGGCGTTTCTTTGCAAGTAGTTGACTGTCAATATGGGATCTGCATATAGACAGCACACATTATATTTGAAACACAAGACGTGGATATGCCTGATACAACGATGCGGGGTGTGCTGAAGGCAATCGACACGAGCACACTGGTGGACCGCGTGGAGGCAAAGCTGGTGGAGCTGCTACAGAGTCGCCAGCTCAAGCTGGGCGACAGCATCCCCAAGGAAGTGGAGTTGGCGGAGGCGATCGGCGTGAGCCGTACCGTCATACGGGAGGCGCTGCTGCGCCTGCGGATGATGGGCCTGATCGAGTCGAAGAAGAAGAAGGGGGCCGTGATCACGAGTCCCGACATCTTCGGCAACCTCAGCAAGAGCATGAACCCGCACCTGCTGGACGACCGCACCCTCCGCGACGTCTTCGAACTGCGGCTGGTGCTAGAGGTGGGCATGGCCGACCTGCTGTTCCACCGCATCCGGAGGGAGGACATCGACGCGCTGCGCGAGATCGTCCGCGAGGAGCCCCCCGATGCGGAGGACCGTCTTTTCAACGTCCAGCACGAGATAGACTTCCACGGTCGACTCTACGAGATCACGGGCAACGAGACGATGCGCAAGTTCCAGAAGATGCTGTTGCCCGTATTCGAGTATGTCCACCAGAGCGGACTCCTGAAGAAACCGGCCGCCAGCAAGAAGTTCATCTCCCACAAGGGCCTTGTCGACATCCTGGAAAACGGCACGCCGGAGGAATTCCGAAACGCAATGCGCAACCACCTCGACAACCACTACGCACGGCTGCTCGACTGAGCCTACCCCCTCGACACGGGGTAGGGGTGGGCCATCTGACGGTTTTGAGAACCCCACCCGGTTCTCAAAACCCCCTCATGTCCTCAGAACCGGGGGGAGTTCTAAGAATCCACCCCTGTTTTGAGAACCCCACCCGGTTCTCAAAACCCCCGCATGTCCTCAGAACCGGGGGGAGTTCTAAGGACATGCCCGCCATCCAGACCTGTGGGAATACGCCGCTCTTTACACTATCTTCGGCAGAAACACCGAAGGAGACATGCGACCATTCCTCATTGCCGGCCTCGCGATGCTAGCTCTTCCGGGGCTCGGACAGGTGCAACGGAAATGGGAGCGAAGTCTGCAGCGCTTCGAGGTGGCGGCCTCGCCCGATATGCGCATCCAACCCGGTACGGAGGCATTGCCGCGAGAAACGGTCCTGGCCGGCGGCGTCGGCGTGGCGGCCATGGGTCCCTTCGTCGCAGTCTCCGCCGGATGGGATGAGGACGGGGTCCTTCCCGCCAACTCGGCCCTGCGCATCAGCACCTCGAAGGACAGCCTGGAATGGACGCCCTGGATGGACATGCCCGTCGACGAACATGCCGTGGAAAGCCGCTGGCAGGCCTGCACGCCGACCGTATTCCTGCCCGCCGGATCCCGTTTCTTCCGAC
>RGVM01000497.1 GCA_010027295.1 Chitinophagia bacterium | reverse complement strand
ACCTTCCCCAACCACGCCTAAAATTTAAATTT
This sequence comes from Chitinophagia bacterium, assembly GCA_010027295.1. Classification (GTDB taxonomy): domain Bacteria; phylum Bacteroidota; class Bacteroidia; order Chitinophagales; family Chitinophagaceae; genus Pollutibacter. Next base: position 2,368 of record RGVM01000497.1, on the reverse strand, counting down.
TTTGATTAAACCTTACGCTGTCTTGCGCGCATCCCCGCAAGACCTAGCAAACCGAAAATAAGCATCGTACCGGTGGAAGGCTCAGAGATCGAACCCGAAGACGGGAAGGACCTCGTGACCACGCTTGACATCAACATGCAGGACATCGCCCAGGGGGCCCTGATGAACATGATGGTCTCCAACGAAGCCCTGCAGGGTACCTGTATAGTGATGGAAGTGGCCACCGGGAAGATCAAGGCCATCGCCAACCTGGGCCGTCGCCCGGATGGCACTTATTATGAGGATATGAACTATGCCATCCGCGGCTCCGAGCCGGGGTCCACTTTCAAACTGGCAACAGTCCTATCACTGCTGGAGGACGGATACGCCGGCCTCGACACCGAGGTGGACCTGGAACAGGGGGAGTGGCGCGTGGGCACGCAGGTGGTGAAGGATAGTGAGAAGCACGGACGCAACCGGGTGACATTGAAAGAAGCCTTCGAACTGAGTTCCAACGTGGGGATGGCCAAGCTTATATCGGAGTACTACGGAAGGAATCCTCAGGCATTCATAGACCATCTGGAACGGCTGGGCCTCACGGGTCCCACGGGGCTGGGACTCAAAGGTGAAACCGCCCCTGTCGTCCATAGGCCGTCCGACCGTCTCTGGAGCCGTACCAGCCTTCCCTGGATGGGATTCGGATACGGCATATCCTTGACGCCGCTGCATACGCTGACGATGTACAACGCCGTTGCCAACGGCGGACGCATGGTCAGGCCCTATCTGGTGAATGCGATCCTCAAGGATGGGCGTGTGCTACAGTCCTTTTCCCCCGATACGGTGGGTGGTCCCATTTGTAGTCCCGCCACCCTCGAATCCCTCCGGCGTTGCCTGGAAGGTGTCGTTGAAAATGGTACGGCCAAGAATGTGAAGACGGACCTGTATTCCTTTGCAGGCAAGACGGGCACATCCAAGGTCTCGAATGGCGTCTGGAAGTACTCCGACAAAGTGTACCAGTCTTCATTCGCCGGGTATTTCCCTGCCGACAAGCCGCGCTATTCCTGTATCGTGGTTATCCTCAACAGACCGGGGGCAGCCCATTTCTATGGCAGTGCGGTGGCTGCACCGGTTTTCCGGGAGGTGGCCGACAGAATCCATGCGCTGGATGTTCGCTCCAGCCCCCTGCATGCGGCCGTCGCAGTGAGGGACAGTTCGGCCTTGCAATGGAGCGGTTGGGGCCCTGATTTCCGGTATATCGCCAGTCGTCTGGGTGTCGTGTCGGAAGACTCGTCGAGCGAGAGCCGTTGGGCAAGCCTCACGTACGCCCCTGCCCGCTCCGTCGGTCGTCGTCTGGCCGTTCGGAAAGGAGTCATGCCCACCGTCACGGGCATGGGACTCAGGGATGCGCTGTACCTGTTGGAGAACCTCGATCTAAGGGTTGTGCCTGTCGGTAGCGGGAAGGTCGGTATCCAGTCCATTCCTCCCGGTTCGTCGGTGCAGAAGGGTCAGACGGTCATCCTCACCATGGGAAGGAAGGATGCGTTCGGCTCATGAATGAAAAGTAAAAAAGAAAACAGCCAGGGAAGCCTGATGGCGATATTGCATGACATATTGTATGATGCCGGAATGCGGTCCTTGCGGGGGAGTACTTCCGTGGAAGTGACATCCGTCCACATCGACTCCCGTGAGGTGCTCCCCGGAGGCTGCTTCATCGCCATTCATGGTGCGGCGGCAGACGGGCATTCTCATATTCCCGACGCCATCGGGAAGGGGGCTGTGGTGATCGTATGCCAACGGCTGCCCGAGGAGTTCTCAGACAGCGTGACCTATGTGCAGGTTGCCGACAGCGCACGCGCAGCCGGGGTCATCGCCCATGAGTTCTACGGGAAGCCCTCCACCCTCCTGAAACTGGTGGGAGTCACAGGCACCAACGGGAAGACGACCATCGCCACGCTGTTATGGCAGCTGTACACGGGGCTGGGTCATACATGCGGTCTGATATCCACCGTGGTGTACCGTGTCGCGGCTGAGGAACTTCCATCCTCACACACGACGCCCGACCCGGTCTCACTCAACCGCCTGCTGCGCCGAATGGTCGATGCCGGCTGCACGCATGCCTTCATGGAGTGTAGCAGCCATGCGATACACCAGCATCGCATGGCAGGACTCCGTTTCTCGGGGGCCGTCTTCAGCAACATCACGCACGACCACCTCGACTACCACGGCAGCTTCGATGAGTATATCCGCGTGAAGAAGACCTTCTTCGACACACTGCCCACGGAGGCCTTCGCCGTCTCCAATCTCGACGACAAGAGAGGTGCCGTGATGTTGCAGAACACATCGGCTTCCAAGTACTACTACAGCCTCCGGGCCATCTCCGACTTCAGGG
>RGVM01000496.1 GCA_010027295.1 Chitinophagia bacterium | reverse complement strand
ACGTGGCGCATGGGTGGTTCAATTGGTTGGCGAGCGGCTGCCCAAGGTCCCACCCGGCGTGCCACCGTTGCCGGAGACTCCGCCCGATGGACTCAGCGTGCGCGAGATCACCGAGCGGCATCGTCAGGATGCAGCCTGTGCCGGTTGCCACATGCGTATCGATCCCTACGGCATGACGCTTGAACAATACGACGCCCTGGGTCGACGGCGGCCCGCCATAGATCTCAAGCCTGGCGATGCCAGGGCAACCACGCGTGACGGCGTCGAGATCGATGGCATGGCGGGCCTTCGAGACTACATCGCCGGCCCCCGGCGCGAGGACTTGTTAAAGGAGCTCGCTCATAAACTGACCGGCTACGCGCTGGGTCGCGCGGTGCAGCTTTCCGATCGGAAGCTAGTCGACGAGCTGACGAAGACCATGGTCGATGGCGGCCACTGGTCGGATGTCTTGCTCATCCTTGTTCGCAGCGAACAGTTCCGGTGTATTCGCCCAGCTGTCGTTGCAGCCGCAGCACCCTAAATCGCCAATACTTACGACGGACTAGAAGTCCGTCGTACAATGAGGCACACAATAGGTACGACGGACTGGAAGTCCGTCGTACGGATCCAGTCCGTCGCACAAAGAGCCATACAGCACGTACGATGGACATCCAGTCCGTCGCACAAAGAGCCATACAGCACGTACGACGGACTTCCAGTCCGTCGTACAAAGAAGCGTACAACACACCATACAAGTCAACGAGGTCAATGGGCGTAGAGACTATAAGATGGATACCGAGACCTTCAACAAACCAGCTCCGCCGAATTTTCGGGGGTTGCATCCCGATCTCCCGCTCCGCACGTATCACCGACACCTGCCACATTGGAGACAAGAGGGTGCGACCTACGCCGTCACGTTTCGCCAAGCGGATTCGATTCCGCAGGCACATCTGCAAGCGCTTAAACATTGGCGAGCCATCTGGGAGCAACAACACCCCGAACCACGCACGGAGATCGAATGGAAGCAGTTCGCTCAGGAGATCACTAACAAGACCGAGCGATGGATCGATGAAGGCTATGGCTCATGTGTGTTTCGCGAGTCTAGGTTCTCCAGAATGATGTCTGATTCGCTCCTGCATTTTCAGAACCAACGCCACTTCACGTCTTGCTTCGTAGTGATGCCAAACCACGTCCATGCAGTGATTCGTCCGATGTCCAGTTTTGAGTTGGAAGATTGTTTGCAGCGAATTAAGCAGTACGTCTCAACGCATATAAATAGGACCCTAAAAAAAGAGGGAGCCCTTTGGGAAGAAGAGAGCTACGACCGCATCGTTCGAGATGAAGAACATCTTTGGAAGGTTGTACAATACATCGGTCGGAATCCCAAAAAAGCAGGCATTCCGGTCTCACAATGTGTACGATGGATACATCCAGACTGGCAGGCTGCTGGTTGGGATTTCCGCGACGATTAAAGTTGTACGACGGACTGGAAGTCCGTCGTACAATGAGGCAGACAACACGTACGACGGACTTCCAGTCCGTCGCGCCGACCCAGCGAAGGTACGACGGACTGGAAGTCCATCGTACGGACAGGCAAACAACAGGTACGACGGACTGGAAGTCCGTCGTACGGATAGGCAGACAACAGGTACGACGGACTTCCAGTCCGTCGCACCGTTGGACAGACAACCCTTGGCTTCGACTGAAACAACACCCTCCTGACAGGATGCATCCCATGCACATCACATCGGCTTCGACCTTTTCGCGACGTACCCTGCTGCGTGGGCTCGGCGTTTCGATGGCCCTGCCTTGGCTCGAATCGTTGTCCTTCGCTTCGGGCGCGGGGGCCAACATCGCCTCTCAACCGCCCACCCGCACGCTCGTTACTTTCACAGGCATGGGCTTTCACTCCCAGCACTGGTGGGCCATGGGCGAGGGCGCCGCGATGGAACTCGGGCCGTGTCTAAAACCGCTCGAACCGTGGAAGGAACGGATGGTCTTTCTTCGCGGCCTGTGGAACGAGCAGGCCAACAACGGGGTCATCCACTGCATGCAGACCGGAAACATGCTCAGCGGCGCACCGATGTCAAAGACCGAGGTCCACACGGGCGTGAGTTTCGACCAAGTCATGGCGCAGCGGATCGGCGACCGCACCCGAATCCCATCGTTGGTGCTGGGCTGCGAGGGACCGATTCCCGGGCTCCAGGACGGGCATCCCTTGCTCTATAGCTCGCACATTTCCTGGAGCACGGCGGTCTCACCGACCTGGACAGAGACGCGTCCGGCCCTGGCCTTCGACCAACTTTTCCGTACCGAGCCCAATCGGGGCGACCGCCGAGTCGTCGATGCCGTGCTCGAAGACGCCCGGTCGCTTCGCCAGCGGCTCTCGGTTTCGGACCGGCAGCGGTTCGAGGAGTACCT
>RGVM01000495.1 GCA_010027295.1 Chitinophagia bacterium | reverse complement strand
ACAAATCCTCCCACAGGGCGCTCCTCGGGATGTATGCCGCCTCGCATGTACTGTTATATCCACTCCTCGCCGCCTGCCTGCTGTTCGCTGACTGGCGCTATGCTGCGGGGCTCTTCGGACTGCGGCTCATCGTGCAAGGCGTCATCTACCGGAAGGCCATGTTCCGCCTGGGCGAGGCCGACCTCTGGCCCTGGTTCTGGATCCTAGACTTCTGGCAGTGGCTCTATTATCTCATCTTCATCCGAGCTCCATGGATGGCCCCCAGACCGGGATGGAAGTGATCCTGCGGTATTTCTCCGACTTCACGGAGAACCAGCTCCGGCAGTTCGCCCTGCTGGAAGGGTTGTACCGTGACTGGAACGCCCAGATCAACGTCGTTTCCCGGAAGGATATCGAACAGTTGTATGAGCGCCATGTGCTCCATTCGCTCGCCATTGCCGCCTGGATCGACTTCGCTCCGGGCCTCGAAGTCATCGACATCGGCACGGGTGGTGGATTCCCGGGCATACCCCTCGCGATCTACTTCCCCGAAGTGAGGTTCTGTCTGGTCGATTCCATCGGGAAGAAGTTGAAGGTGGTCGATGCGGTCGCGCAGGCCCTGGGGCTGGAGAATGTCACCACGCGCCACACCCGAGCCGAGGATATCCGGGACAGGACCTTCGACTTCGCCGTGAGCCGGGCCGTGGCACCGCTGAAGGAGCTCTGGGCCTGGTCGCGCCCCCTGTTGCGCAAGGAGCGCCGGATGGAGGATTTCAAGAACGGACTGGTATGCCTCAAGGGCGGAGACCTGGCGCAGGAAATCTCGGAAAGCCGTCTGAGGCCGCATGTGCAGCCGGTGGACTCCATCTTCCCCGACGCCGGTTTCGAGGAGAAGTATCTGCTCTACGTGCCTGTCTGATAGTACGTTGCCCTGCGGAAATAAAAAGGCCCGGGACCATCCCCTCGACGGTCCCGGGCCTTTTCATATTGTCACCAGTTCAGTTCGAGGCGGTTGTTGCGTCGTTCCATATCGGCCGTGCGCTGGCGGGGATCTATCTCGAGTGACTTGAGGTCAGTCAGTCGCCGCTCGATCTCTATCGTGTAGGTCGGATGCGTCCATTTCCAGGGAGTGCCGACGGTCCTCTTGACGGAGGGTTCCTCATTGGCCTTGGTCCCGAACATGAGGTATTGGGGGATATAGGCCGTTTCGCGGCTACCGTCCTTGAATCTGAGTTCGAGGTCGACGGGCATGGGCATGGTGCCGGCGTTGCGGAGGCGAATGCGCATGCGGCCCTTCTCTTCCCAGAGGCTGTCGATGGCGTAGTCGATGGTCTTGTTCGTGTTGACGAAGAAAGTGCGGTACCAGTCGAGCTGCAGGCCGCTCAGTTCCTCGGCGACACGGATGAAATCGGCCGGCGTGGGGTGTTTGAACCGCCATCTGTCGTAGTAAGCCAGCAGGATCCTGTCCCTGACGTCGGCCCCGACGATATAGCCGAGCTGTTCGAGGAAGACCTCTCCCTTGGAATAGGCGTTGGTGGAGTAGGCGTAGTTGGAGGCATACTGGTCGGAGTGCGTCGTGAGGGGTTCGTTGTGTTCGCTCCTGGCGAGCCGCATGTATGACTGGAAGGCGGGCAGGTGTGGGTTGGGGTCCTGTCCCCCGTCGAGGAAGTTGGCCACGCGGGCCTCGCCGTAGCTGGTGAAGCCTTCGTCCATCCAGGCGTGCAGGGATTCGTTGGTGCCCATCATCATCTGGTACCAGCAGTGCATCCATTCGTGGATGACAACGCCCTCGCCGGCTCCTTTGAGGAGGGTGGCCATGGGGTATTCCATGCCGCCGTCACCGCCCTGGATGAAGGAGTACTGGCGGTAGGGGTATTTCCCGAAGGTCTTGTCCATGTAGGGCAGGGCGCGGGCGGCGAGGTCTAGCACGCCCTCCCATTCGCGTTGGGTGCGTGCGATGTAGGCCTCGAGTGGCATCTGGCGTCGCATGACGTCTGACATGGTGGTCCACTGTTTCTCGAGGGCGGGGCGGCTCACCTTGTAGAAGGCGTGCAGGACGAGGCCGTCGCGGACCGTCCGCGAGGCGTGGATGTATTCGGGGTCGGCCGCCACGGTTTTGTGTGGGACCTTAAGAGCGATTTTACGTTCGAGTCTGGTGTCATTGGCGAGGTAGACCGTGGCCATGCCACCGCGACCGAGTTCCTTGAGGATCTCGTAATGGCCGAAGCGACGTGGGTACGACAGGACCTTGTTGGGTCCCGATTGACTGGGATCGCCAGGATCTGTCGATTTATCGTGTTCGACCGAACGGGTCATTCGAGCCTTAGGCTCCGCTTTGGTTTCCGAGGTCCGGCGTGTTTCATTTGCCGTTGGCTGTCCAGTGACCGATTCACCGGCGGCCGATTCACAAGATGCAGAAGTA
>RGVM01000494.1 GCA_010027295.1 Chitinophagia bacterium | reverse complement strand
ACCGCAGGGTCAGGACTTCGGTCGTGGACGGCATGACCTTGAACCTGTCGTCCATCCGGATGCCCACCAGCCAGAGGATCCGCTTGTCCGACTCGACCACCCATACCCGGTCCTTCCGGTCACGCGGGATCTTCGCATCGATGAGGATGCGGGCTACCTTCTTCTTCTTGCGCATGCCCAGCGGATACATGTAATCCCCCGGTCGCCATTTCCGGACCACGAGGGGATAGCGTACCGCACGGGCATCGATACAGGCGAACTGAGGGCCTCGGTCATGTCCGGCATCGGGCGGGGTGGGCATGCGCTGCAGGGCGAGTGTGCCGGAGGAAGTATGGACGAGTGTGTCGCCAGGCCAGGCCAGATGGACCGACAGGTCGGGCTCGTCGAGTGCGGTTATGGAGAGCCAGGACCTGTCGCGCAAGCAGCGGTGCGTATCGGAGACGATGAACCGGCCCGTCTCGGCATCCAGTAGACGCAGTGCCTCCCCACTCTGGCGGGGGCTGAACCCAAAATCCCTGAGGATCTGCCACAGCAGGGTGCGTCTGGAGGGAGCATGGCGGAGTCTTTCCACGGGTATGCGCAGTCCGCCGGCGGGATCCGGCTGTAGCAACCGCTTCCGCCAGGCAGCCGAGGCGATGTCGTGCAGGACCTCCTCCTCCCGGAACCGCTGGAGGTTGTCGGCTAGCACCTGCCTGACGCCGGGGAAACGCTGTTCCAACAGGGGGAGCACGTCGAGTCTGAGGAAGTTCCTGTCATAGTCACGGGCGGCGTTGGAGCTGTCCTCCACCCATGCGAGTCCTATGGCATGGGCATGTGCCATCAATTCGGAACGGTAGGCGAAGAGCAGCGGCCGCAGGGCCATAGGCGTGTCGGGCAACATACCCCGCAGGCCGGCGATGCCGGTGCCGCGGAACAGGTGGAAAAGCATCGTCTCTATATTGTCGTCGAGGTGATGGGCCGTCACCGTCCGGAAGCTGTGGCCGCCGACGCCCGGCGGTCGCGACCGGCAGAGTTCCGCAAACCAGGCATAACGGAGTTCGCGGGCCGCCTCCTGGATGGATTTGCCATGGAGGGCGGCATACGCTTCCGTGTCAAAATGCCTGACGTGGATCGTCACGCCCCGCTCCGATGCCAGCAAGCGGACATGCCGCTCGTCGCGGTCACTCTCCTCACCCCTGAGTTGGAAGTTGGTATGGGCGACCTCATAGTGGAACCCGGCGCGATGCACCAGGTCGAGGAGCACGACGGAGTCGAGGCCGCCGCTGACCGCCAGCAACAGCGGGGCTTCCCGGGGGAAGAGCCCCTCCTGCCGTATGAATGCGGTGAAGCGGGCGCTGAGGTCGTCGGGATGGGTGATCTCTGGCATATGCCGGAAAGGGGAAGAAAGTTATGATGGGGTCAGTCCTCGAGCGCTTCGGCGGCAGCGCGAAGCTCGCCGGCGGCATGGGTATCTCCGGCCTCGACGGCGCGGAGGATCCCCTCACGATAGGTTTGCAGGGCGGAATCGGGCACGCCAATCCGTTCGAGCAGCTTCCCCAGGTGGTAATAGGTGCCTACATATCCGGGATTCCTGAGCAACACCGTCTCGAATTCGAGGCGTGCGGCGGCATCATCGCCTCGTTTGACCCATTCCAGTGCCAGGGCGTGCCGGCTGAATGCATCATCCGGGTCCCGCTCGAGGAACTGTCTCAATCTATCCAGCCTGTCCATTTTTTTTGTTGGCGGATTGCATGAAAATGTTGAGTTGCTACCTTTGTGTTAGAAATAGTTGCATAGGCAACTTTATGCAATTCCCCGCTGAAATCTTCAAACGCAGGAACCCATGAGGATACTGGTATGCATCAGTCGGACGCCGGACACCACGGCAAAAATAGCCTTCACGGATAACAGCACGAAATTCGCTACCGAGGGGGTGCAGTGGATCATCAACCCGTATGACGAGTGGTATGCCTTGGTGCGGGCCATCGAAATGAAGGAGAAGGACCCTTCGACGGTGGTACACCTGGTGACCGTCGGCTCGGCTGATACCGAGCCGGTGATACGCAAAGCACTGGCACTGGGGGGTGACGAGGCCATCCGGGTGGACGCGACACCGGACGACGCCTTCCTGGCGGCATCCCTGATTGCTGAGGTGGCGCGGGAGGGCGGCTACGACCTGATCCTGACGGGGAAGGAGACGATTGACCAGAACAGCTCTTCGGTGGGGGCCATGGTGGCGGAGTTCCTGGACTTCGACATGGTTGGGCTCGCCGTATCCATGGAATGCAACGGCAGCATAGCCCGGGTGACGAGGGAGATTGAGGGTGGCGAGGAAGTGTGTGAAGTCGCACTGCCGCTGGTGGTGTCCTGCCAAAAGGGCATGGCGGAGGCGAGAATTCCAAACATGCGCGGCATCATGGCAGCCAGGACCAAGCCGTTGCGGGTGGTGGC
>RGVM01000493.1 GCA_010027295.1 Chitinophagia bacterium | reverse complement strand
CGTGCTCGAGCAACAACGTGAGCGCATCCTCAGCACCCGCACCCCATCGGACGCCGCGAAGATGAGTGCCGCCACCATCGCCGTGATGTACATCCCGCGCTACATCATGGTCGCCGGCTTCGCCGTGCTGGGCCTCGTCTATCTGCAGCCGGAGATCGCCGCCATGGGCAAGGACATCGACTTCGAGAAGGTCCTGCCCCTGGCCATCAACAAGTTCGTCCCGGTCGGCTGGAAGGGGCTGCTGCTGGCGGGACTGCTGGCCGCCTTCATGGGCACGTTCGCGGCCTTCGTGAACGCCGCGCCCGCCTACATCGTGAACGACATCTACCGGAAATACATCCGTCCCGATGCGCCCGAGTCGAAGCTGATCCGGCTGAGCATACTCTCCTCGCTGCTGCTGGTCGTGATCGGCGTGGTATTCGGCTTCAACGCCTCCTCCCTCAACACGCTCACGCTGTGGATCACATCGGCGCTCTACGGCGGCTACGCCTGCGCCAACATGCTCAAATGGGTCTGGTGGCGATTCACCGGCTACGGATACTTCGGCGGCATGCTGGCGGGGCTTGTTGCCTCCACCACCCTGCTCTTCTTCAAGCAGCCGATCCTCGACGGGCTCGGCATCATCGGGCCGGTGGCCGACATCTGGTTCTTCCCGGCCATCCTGCTGTTCTCGGGCATCGGCTGCCTGCTGGGCACCTACCTCGCGCCCTTGGAGAACTTCGAGGCCGTGAAGGCGTTCTACAAGCAGACACGTCCCTGGGGATGGTGGGGACCTGTCCGCGAGGCCGTCATGAAGGAGGACCCCGGCTTCCAGCCCAACCGCGACTTCGGCCGGGACATGCTCAACATCCTCGTCGGCATGGCATGGCAGATGGCCCAGGTCGTCATCCCCATGTACCTGATGGTGAAGGACCATACCCGGCTGGCCATCTGGGCGATGGTGCTATTCGTTACCACCTGGCTGCTGAAGCGGTATTGGTGGGACCGGCTAGGAGAAAATTAAATACAAATCAACACCCATCAGGGTCCAGATGCATCCATGCAGATCACAGGCACATTCATAGACGAGATCAGCCATGACATCCCCCACCAGAACTGGGGGCCCAAGGAGTGGGCGCGCGACTTCCAGCACATGACCGATACCGGCATCGACACTGTCATCCTTATACGTTGCGGGTATCGCAAGTTCATCACCTATCCCTCGGCCTACCTGGCCAGGGCGTACGGGTGTCACACGCCCCCGACAGACCTGGTGGAGCTGTTCCTCACGCTGGCCGACCGGCACGGGATCTCCTTCTACTTCGGGCTATACGACAGCGGCCGGTATTGGGACACGGGCGACCTGACGCATGAGATCGACTCGAACCGCTTCGTCATCGACGAGGCATGGTCACGCTATGGGCATCACCCCTCCTTCAAAGGCTGGTATCTGAGCATGGAGATCAGCCGCCGCACCATCGGCGCCACGGAGGCCTTCCGCTCCCTCGGCCGGATGTGCAAGGATACGAGTGGCGGACTGCCCACCTTCATCTCGCCCTGGATCGACGGAAAGAAGGCCGTGATGGCCGCCTCCGCCGAGATCACCAAAGAGGACGCCGTGAGCCTGGAAGTCCATGAACGCGAATGGGATGAGATCTTCAGCGGACTCAGCGACGCTGTCGATGCCGTGGCTTTCCAGGACGGCCATATCGACTACGACGAGCTCGACGCCTTCTTCGCCGTCAACAAGCGCATGGCCGACCGGCACGGACTGGCGTGCTGGACCAACGCCGAGACCTTCGACAGGGACATGCCCATCAAGTTCCTACCCATCAAGTTCGAGAAGCTGCGCCTCAAGCTGGAGGCGGCCCGTCGACAGGGCTATGCCAAGGCCATCACCTTCGAGTTCTCGCACTTCCTGAGTCCACAGTCGGTCTATCCCGCCGCACACCATCTCCATGACCGCTACATGGAGTACCGTGCAACCCTCACGCCATGAGATACATTCATCGCATATTCGCGCTGACGCTGCTCTTTTCCGCAACCACATCCCGGGCTCAGCCCATCCGCGGCACCCGGGTGACGAACGTCGCCAGTACCGCCCTGCGCTCGGAGGAGAACATCCGCGGCGTGGTGGAGCAATGCAGGCGGCATGGCATCAACACCGTCTTCGTCGTCGTCTGGAATGCGGGGAAGACGATGTACCCTTCTGACGTGGCCGAGCGCTATGTGGGTATCCGGCAGGACCCGGTGTACGGCGGATTCGACCCCCTGAAGTCGATCATCGAGCAGGGACATGCGGCGGGACTCCGCGTGCATGCATGGTTCGAGTACGGCTTCGCCTACGGCTACCGCGATTCGCTCACGCCCTGGGCAAAACGCTATCCCCACTGGGTGGGCCGCAACGCGAAGGGGCACCTGCTCCAAAAGAACGGCTTCTACTGGTGGAAT
>RGVM01000492.1 GCA_010027295.1 Chitinophagia bacterium | reverse complement strand
GTCGTCGCCAGCCTGTCCGACGGGGGATATGCGATGTCTTGTAGAGGCAGCGCGTGGAGGTACATCAGGTTGGTGGTGACGTAGAGGAAGGTCACCGCCAACGTTCCCAGGAACAGGCTGAGGCCTATGTTGCGGCGCGGGTTGCGGATCTCGCCGGCGATGAAGGTCACGTTGTTCCAAGCGTCGCTGCTGAAAATGGAGCCCGTCATGGCAGCCGCCACAGCACCCAGTAGGGCGATGCCGGAGATGCCCTTCCAGCCGGAAGGTGTCTTCCCGTCTCCGTCCACGCCGAGGTCCTGCACCGCATCCATCCCGCTCGCCCAGTTGGCGGCCCAGTGGCTGTCCTTCACGAGCAGGAATCCGAAGAGCATCATGCCGAAGACAGCCAACAGCTTGGATACCGTAAAAGTCGTCTGTATGACCTTCCCCTCCCTGATACCGCGCGTGTTGACCCATGTGAGCAGGAATACCACCGCGATGCTCGTGACCTGCGCTGCGGACACTTTGAGGAAACCCAGGTCGGCAAGGATGTTGGACTCGCCCACAGCCGGTACGAGGTAGGCCGTGAAACGGGCGAAGGCCACGCCCACCGCTGCGATCGTGGCTGTCTGGATGACGGAGAAGAAGCTCCAGCCGTAGAGGAAACCCATCAGCGGACCATAGGCCTCACGCAGGTACACGTACTGCCCGCCGGCCTTGGGATACATGCCACTCAACTCGCCGTAACTCACGGCCGCCGTGATGGTCATGAATCCGGTAATGAGCCATACCGCGCGCCTTCGGCCTGCCGCCTTTCGCGCGCATCCGGCCCGAACAGCATCAGCGAGCCCGCCACGATCATAGTGGCGTCCAAAAGAGTCAGGCTCGGTTTGAATGCGGATGGTGTGGCTGACATGTGCAGGGGATGGGTGTAAAATAAGGGAGTCCCTGCTTCTTTTGCAGGGACTCCAATGTATGCATTTTCCTCTTATGTCAGGGATTCTTGGATCCGCTGCGTTCGTAGGCCGCGTTGAGGCCCGCCACCACGTCGTCGGTAATGTCCAGGGATTTATCCTTGTGGAAGAGGACGTTGATGGTGCTGCTGGTGGAGAAGATGAGCGTGTAGCGCTTCGTCTTGTTGTACTCCTCGAGGAAAGCGTTGATGCGGTTTTTCAGGTCCTCCATCGTCTTGATACCCTCCTGCTGGATGCTTGTCTCGAGGTTCCGCTTCTGGTTCTCTAGATTCTGCATCTTCCGGGTGTATTCACGCTGGAAGTTCTCGGCCTCCACCTGAGTGATGGCATTACCCCGCTGGGCGAACGAGACCCTTTCGTTCTCGATCTTCTGGAATGCGTTGTTCAGCTCCCTGTCCGCGCTCTCCTTGCGACCCTCGAACTCCTCCATCTTCTGCTTGTAGTAGAGGTATTTCACCTGTATGCTGTCGAGGTCCACGTAGGCGAGCTTGGGTACGGAGGCATCGCTGCCTGCCTGGCTCTTCGTACCCGCGTCGGCGGACGAGCGGCCCGAGAAGTGGAGGATGAACAGCACGACTACGGCGGCCGCCATCGCGATGTTCAAAGGCATCTGGATATTCTTCATCTCATGTGTTTATACCCGCAGACCACCCTGTAGGAAGGGCTCGGGGACGGAGCGCGTCCGACCGAAACCCTGTAAACCGTGTGACCCGGCGGACAATGGTTGTCACTCGTCCTCGTCGTAGCTCATGACCTCGCGGGTGGCTTTGAGGAGTTCGTACTCCTCGCGGCTGCCGGCGATGATGTTCTCGAACTCCCTGAGGCCGGTGCCCGCGGGGATCAGATGTCCGGTGATGACATTCTCCTTGAGGCCGATCATGCTGTCGCGCTTGGCCTGGATGGCGGCTTGTGAGAGCACTTTGGTTGTCTCCTGGAAGGAAGCCGCCGAGATCCAGCTCTGCGTGCCCAGCGAGGCCTTGGTGATACCCAGCAGCACGGGCCTGGATGTGGCGGGCTTTGCGTCCTCGAATTCGACGGGGCGCTTGTCGGCCCTTCGGAGCACGGAGTTCTCCTCCCTGACATCTCGCAGGCTCACAATCTGACCAGGCTTCAGCTTGGTGGAATCGCCCGAGACCGTGATGAGCTTCTTGTCGTAGATCCAGTCGTTCTCTTCGTTGAAGTCGATACGGTCCTCGAGGTCGCCCTCCAGGAACCTGGTGTTGCCAGGATCCACAATCTCTATCTTCTTCATCATCTGGCGCACAATCACCTCGATGTGCTTATCGTTGAGTTTCACACCCTGGAGGCGGTAGACCTCTTGGATCTCATTTACAACGTATTCCTGCACAGCGAAAGGACCCTTGATGTCGAGGATGTCTCCCGGCGCGGTCTGGCCATCGGAGAGCGGCGTGCCCGCCTTGATGTAGTCTCCATCCTGTGCGAGGATCTGACGCGTCATCGGGACGAGGTACTTCTT
>RGVM01000491.1 GCA_010027295.1 Chitinophagia bacterium | reverse complement strand
TCGATGCAGTTGACCATGATGTCCACCAGCTTTCCCGTTTCGGGTTCAAGCATCATGTCGTGACCCATATCCGCCATGACCACGATGCCGCAGCCCAGGTATGTCCCCGTCCTGTCGAGGTCCCTCAGCGAGAAGAGCCGGTCCCTGTGACCGCCGAACACGAGGCAGGGAATATCGGACGGCGGCTTGGGTGCTATATCCCTCCACAGCATGTCCGTCAGCACCTCGCGGGACTCATCGCACAGCATGCCGGCGTAGCGCTCGGCGTCCTCTTTTCGGATGCCTTCGCCGAACAGTGCCCAGGACGCCCGCTTGGGTGTCGAGACGGCGAGATGCATGCGTCCGAGTAGCAGGGCCTTCCACATGTATGGCTTCCGCATGAGCCTGAGGATCGTCCTCCATCCCTTGTCGGGCGGGGGGGGTGACATGAGGACGGCCATCCGGCATTTGCCCTTGGCCAGGTATTTCTGGATGAGGTAGGCCCCCATGGAATGGCCTATGAGGATTGGGTTGCCGCCGACGCGCTTGATCACATGTCCGAGCGTGAGCAGGTAGTCGCGCAGCCGTACCTTGCGGATGTCAGGTCTCTCGCCCGCCCTGTCGTGATAGGGGAGGTCGAAGGTGATGCAGCGATAGCCTTTGCGGCTGAAGAGTTTGGTGAATGACTGTTCCCAGCACCAGCCACCGTGCCAGGGGCCGTGTACGAAGATGACAACGCCCTTTTCCTCTCCGATGGCGGGCGTGTCGCGCATGTTCTCAAGGGAGCCGACTATCTTCATGTGCTATACCGGACTTAGGGTAGGATGGCGCCAAGTTAAGGAATCCGAATGCACCCACATGAAAACTTATCCACGCCGTGGGGAAATGTAAATGTGGAGGGGGCGTTCTTAAAAAAGTTATGACCCTTGCAGGGGGTGGCCGATTTTTCGAGGCGCTCATTCTTTGGTACATTGGCGGTAGAAACAACCTGCATGTTCTCCTTTCTCCCCCGGCTGCATCCGCTGGTGGTGCATCTGCCCATCGGACTGCTGTCGTTCGCCTTTTTGTTGAGCCTCATGCCGTCTGGGCGAAGGGCCCGCTACGAGCCCGCCCTCACGCTCTCCCTGGCCATTGCCGGAGTTTCGTCGCTGTTGGCCTGCGTCAGCGGCTATCTACTGAAGCGTTCGGATTCCTACGAAGAGCTGCTCTCTTCGCGTCACCAGTGGGTTGGCATCGCCACCTGTGTCGTGTGTTTCGCCGCGCTCGCTTGGCTGGCCTGGCGGCGGCCGCTCGTCTGGCTGGCTTCCGCGCTGATGGTGGTGGCGGGTCATCTCGGGGGTACTATGACGCACGGCGAGGGCTATCTCTTCGCTACAGGTTGGGAAGAGGCGGTCGATACATCCCTGGCTGCCGCTCCCGCTGATTCCTCCGTTCCTGCCATTGTGGACAATTCGGTCACTGTCAACCCCTACCGCGACCAGGTCGCACCCATCCTGCGCACCAAGTGCGAGGGCTGCCATTCGTCGGTGAAACGAAAAGGCGGGCTTAGGCTCGACGGGGAGGACTGGATACGGAAGGGCGGGGAGAATGGGAAAGTGCTGTCACCAGGAGACCCGATGGGGAGTCCATTGTATGCGCATCTGGTCCGTCCCATGGACGACGACCTGCACATGCCGCCCAAGGGGAAGCGCCAGCTCACGAAGGCGGAGATCGCCGTCATCCATCGATGGGTGGCTTCCGGCGCCCCTTTCGGCGACATCCCTCGGGCTTCAATGGATACATTGCTGCCTGATGAGTCCTCGTCGGCCTCGGTGGAAGTGGGGGAGGGGGAGACCGGGGGGGGCGAGCCGCCTCCGCCCCCTCCCGCACTGCCGAAGGCCGATGTCGCTGCCGTGACGGGCCTGCGGATGCGCGGCGCCGTCGTGCAGGAGGTGATGACGGGTTCCAACGGACTGTACGTGAGTCTGGTGCAGGCGACCGCGGTGGATGACAGCCTGCTGCTGCTGCTAGGCATGATACGGGAGCAGGCCATCGAGGTCAGGGCCCCGGGTCTGGAGTGGGGGGATGCGCGCTTCCTCTCACTGCCTGCCTTCCCCAACCTCAGGCGTCTCGACCTTTCCCGTACCCGCCTGACGGATGCGGGGCTGCAGCATATGGAGCGATTCCCCGCCCTGGAGGTGCTCAACCTCTACGGCACGCAGGTGGGGGATGGCATTGCAGAGTCGCTGGCACCTTGCCGTCGGCTTCGCAAGGTATTCCTTTGGCGGACCGCCGTCACCGATGCCGGCCTCCGCAGGCTCCGGGTCGGATTCCCGTCGTTGCAGGCCGACGACGGGCGACAGGCATCCGTCTCAAACACTGAAACGAAGTGAAGATGGGGCAAGTCAGGATGATGGTCTGGGCATCGGTCGGGCTGGCGCTGACACTGGCGCTGACGGCCCTGCGTCCAGA